>JBDLIN010000089.1:0-13993 GCA_039714835.1 Bacteroidota bacterium
AATAACATTACCGAATAAAGGTAGACTTCTAAAACCTGAGTTGATTGCAGAAGTTAAAATTCAAAGCAGCACATTTGATAAAATAATCACAATACCTACGGAAGTAATTTCAAGAGTTGATGGTGGATATGTAGTTTTTGTTTTGGAGAATGGTATTGCGAAAAGTCGCAAAATTGATATTCTAAGAAGAACTTCAAATGAGGTGGCTGTTGCTGGTGGCTTGAACGATAACGATGAAATAATTGTCGTTGGGTATCAAAATTTAATTGACGGACAAGCCGTAAATGTTGTGGAATAAAGGGAAAAAGAATGAAGATTACTGATGTAAGTATAGATAATAGAACCAGTGTATTTATTTTAATCTTTGTGATAATTATTGCGGGAATTTCCTCCTATATATCTCTTCCTCGAGAAGCATCACCTGATGTGCAAATTCCGTTGGTTATTGTAGCAACACCATATTTTGGAGTTTCACCTGAGGATATTGAATCACTGGTAACTCAACCGATCGAAAAAGAATTAAATGCGATAAGCGAAGTTAAAGAGATCACTTCCTCTTCAACAGAAGGATTCTCAAATATCAAAGTTGAATTTGATTCGGGATTTGATATTGATGATGCGCTTCAAAAAGTAAGAGATAAAGTCAACAAAGCAGAATCGGAACTTCCTGATGATATAGAAAAACCCCAGATCATTGAACTTAATTTCTCAGAATTTCCAATCTTTACTTTCAACATTTCTGGTCCGCATGGATTAGTAAAATTAAAGGATATTGCCGAAGATATGAAGGATGATATCGAAAATATTGATGGCGTACTTGAAGTTAAGATCAGCGGTGGATTAGAAAGAGAAGTAAAAGTAGACGTTGACATAAATAAATTGATCCATTATAATATTCGTTTTGATGATGTTATATCCGCAATTAGAGATGAAAACAAAACTATTCCCGGAGGTTCAATAGATATTGGAAGTTCTAGTTTTCTTGTACGTGTACCCGGAGAATTTGATCGACCATTTATTATTCAAGATTTAATTGTAAAGATGAAAGATGGAATGCCTGTTTATGTTAAAGATGTAGCCGATGTTGATTATTCATTCGCTGATATCAATACATACGCAAGACTCAATAGTTCTCCTTGTGTTACATTAAACGTTTCAAAAACCACTGGATCAAATATCATACACATTGCAGATCAGTTAAAGGTAGTGATAAATGAGTATAATAAAAAACTACCAGAAACAGTTCAATTTTCAATCACAGTTGATCGCTCAAAAGATATTAAGCGAACTGTAAAAAATTTAGAAAATAATATATTCTCAGGTCTAGTACTTGTTCTGCTAATTCTATTTGCATTACTTGGTCTGAGGAATGCATCATTTGTCGCTTTAGCTATTCCATTGAGTATGCTGCTATCTTTTCTCATCTTATCAGCGCTTGACATAACTTTAAATATGGTCGTGTTATTTTCGCTTATTCTTGCTCTCGGCATGCTTGTAGATAATGCGATTGTAATTATTGAAAATTCATATAAATTTCTTGAGGAAGGACATGATTTAGTAAGTGCAGCTAAATTTGGTGCTAAAGAAGTTGCCTGGCCAATTACAACTTCAACTCTGACTACTTTAATGGCCTTTGCACCACTGATGTTTTGGCCTGGAGTTGTTGGTGATTTTATTAAGTATCTTCCAATTACGTTGATTGTTACTTTATCTTCATCATTATTTGTTGCATTAGTGATCAATCCAGTACTGGCATCAAAGTATATGAAATTAGAATCGCACTTTGAAGATTCAAAATCATTAAAAGGTAAGATACTAAAACCTTTAAAAAAGATTACCCATAAATTTGGTGATGAGCTGCTGCCGAAGACCATCAGCAAATACGAAACGATATTATCTAATATGATCGGTGAGGAACGAGATCCCAAACAAAAAGTAAATAGAAGAAATTGGTATGGAATCGGAGCATTCTTCATATTCTTTTTCCTGTTTGGATTTTTAATGTCATCTTCATTTATACCAATAATTGTTGCGCTAATATTAAGCCTACTGTTAGGAATTGGGGTAATAATGATCTTTACCAATAAGCGTCTGAGAGTTTTAACAGGCTCATTCTTAACTCTCATATTGATCATTGAGATTTATGGTGTTTTCGATCATGGAGTTGAGTTTTTCCCGACAGTTGATCCAGAAAGGGTATTCATCAATGTTGAAAGTCCAAGTGGAACAAATATTGAAACGTCTAACAAAATTGCGAAAAATCTTGAAGCTCAACTGTCTGCGTTCACAGAAGTAGATGTTAAAGAATATGTATCAAATGTTGGCTCATCAAATAATCAATTTGATGCTACAACTTCAACACCTAATAAAAGTACTATAACCGTTCAGTTTATTAATTATAATAGTAGAAAACAAAGCTCACTTTTGACTGCTGATCAAATTAGAGAAGCAATTGTAAATATTCCTGGTGCAGATGTAGAAGTTAAAAAGGAAGAGCATGGTCCTCCAGTCGGAGTTCCAGTTAATCTTGAAATAATTGGTGATGAGTTCCAGTTACTTGGTGAATTATCTGAAGATATTCAGAATGAAATAGAAAATATTCCAGGATTAGTTGATCTTGCTGATGATTATGATGGGGGTAGACCTGAGATAAGAATAATAATTGATAGGGAAAAAGCAGCTCTTTATCAGATGAATACATCAATTATAGCTAATAGTATCAGAACTGCTATAAATGGGTTCACAGCATCCAAGTACCGAATAAACGAAGAGGAATATGATATAAAAGTAAGGCTAAAAGAAGATCAGCGTCAGAATGTTGAAGTATTGAGTGATATGAGGATTGTTTACAATAACAAAAAGGGAAAAACATTCAGCGTACCCCTTATTAGTGTGGCTGATATTATGTATGCAAAAGGTCCGGGTGCAATTAAGAGAAAGGATTTAAAGAGAGTAGTTACTGTAACTGGAAATGTTGATGGCGGATATAACGCCAATGCAGTTCTTAAGGAAGTGCAGGAGAGACTTTCAAAATATAATCTTCCTCCTGATTATAGAATAGAGTATACCGGTCAGAATAAAGAACAAAAGAAAGCAGAAGATTTTCTTAGGAAAGCATTTATGATTGCATTCTTTGGTATCTCTATGATTCTCGTTATACAGTTCAATTCATTTAGCCAACCTTTGATGATTATGATAGCAGTGACAATTTCTTTAGTTGGAGTATTTGTCGGATTAACTGTTATGCAAATGCCATTTGGAATTATGATGACAGGTGTGGGTATAATTAGTCTTGCTGGCGTAGTAGTTAACAATAATATTGTTCTAATTGATTATATCAATATTTTAAGGAAACGAGGTATTCCCGCCAATCAAGCTGCATTGAAAGCCGGTGTTAGAAGATTTCGACCGGTTACATTAACAGCAATTACAACAATTCTAGGATTGATACCGCTGACATTTGGATTTGGTTTTGATATTTACACATTTGCTTTCGAGAGTGGAGGAGCAGATTCGGGATTTTGGAGACCAATGGGTGTTGCAGTAATTTTTGGGTTAATGTTCGGAACAATATTAACTTTAGTTGTTGTTCCTGTTATGTATTCAGTCTTTACTGATGCTCCAGCTGTGTTTAGGAATTTGTGGAGAAGATTTAAAGAGTTTGTAAAAAGAATTTTTATTAGGAATTGATAAAAGTTAAAAGTGAGCTTAAGTTATAAGTTGAAAGTTAATTGAACAATAACCATAAAAGAGAGGGCTTTATGGATAACAAGGAATTTGCACATCTGTTTGAAAAAAGGACGAAAAAATTTGCTGTTGAAATAATAAATCTTTCAATTTCATTACCAAAAAATGAAGAAGGAAGAGTGATTAAAAATCAAATCACAAAGTCTGGGAGTTCAATTGGTGCTAATTATCGAGAAGCAAATAGAGCAAGAAGTAAAGCAGATTTCAAAAATAAAATTAAAATAGCTGAAAGCGAAGCTAGTGAGACACAATATTGGCTTGAAATAATTGAAGAAATCAATTGGATAAATAAAGAGAAGTTAGATCCAATTCACAAAGAATGTTCAGAAATACTAGCAATATTAACAACAATTTCATCAAAATTATAATATGATTACTAAAATAGATCTCTGAAATAATTACAATTTTAAATAACTTTACAACTTTAGTTCACTTTAGACACTTAGTAACTTAAATAACTTTAATGCACTTTACCTACTTTCTAACTATATTCGCACAAATATTTAATAATAATTCCACCCAATAATAATTGTCACAGATAGCTATATCAAATATTGAATTTGATTATAATAATGGGAAAAGTAATTTTTCACTTAATGAAATTAGTTTCAAAATTAATGAGGGTGATTTCCTTTCAATTATTGGTCCAAATGGTTCTGGTAAATCCACATTAATTAGGTTATTGACAGGATATTTACAACCGAAGAATGGTGACATTTTTCTAAATAAAAAAAAACTTACTGACTATACATCAAAAGAAATTGCAAAACAAATTGCATATGTCCCACAACTTCCAACATCTATCTATCCTTTTTCTGTTTATGAAATTGTTGCAATGGGAAGATATCCATATCTGGGATTATCCGGTTTTGAAAGGAAAGAGGATAAGGAAAAAATATTAGAAATTGTAAAATTGTTAGAACTTGATGATATTTTGGATAAAGGTATAAATGAAATATCTGGTGGTGAAGCTCAAAGAGCTTTTATTGCTCGAGCTTTAGTTCAAGAACCTCAGATTTTACTATTGGATGAACCTAATGCTCATCTTGATATAAAACACCAGGTTTCAATATTTAATTTAATTAAACGTCTAAATGAGACAAGAGATTTAACAATTGTTACTGTTATGCATGATCTAAACCTAACAAAGTATTATAGTAGCAGAGTTTTAATGTTAAGTGGAGGAAGGTTATTTTTAATTGGCAATACTGATGATGTTATTACACAAGAAAATATTCGATCAGTTTTTGATGTTAATGTCGATATACAAAAAAGTGAGTTGACTAATAATCAATCAATCCTTATTAATCCTGGTTATACAACTGCAACTAATTAAACTATGAATAATTCGAAAAATTCAAATATAATTATATATCTATTCTTTGCTTCTCTGCTTAATATGTTAATTGTATTTTTAGTGAAATACGATCTCAATGCTATCTCTATAAGGTATTTTAGCATTAGCAGTATAGGTAATTTAATTCCTATAGTACTTGAAAGCATATTTCTTATTCTAGTAATTGCTCTAACTTTTTTGAAGGAAGATATATCTATTTCAAATAAAATATTTTTGTTTTCTCTCTCAACAATTTCACTAATATTACTTTTTGCCGGTTATCTTCACCACAAGTTTGATTTTATAAATATCTCTAATGAATATATTTTAGGTTATGCGGCTGATAAAATAATTACAGGCATTTCACTTTCATTAGGATTTTTTATTCATCTATTTTTATTGATACTTTTATTCAATCTTTTCTTTATTCAGACCTTTCTTCTATATATAAGATCAACATTAATGACAATAGCAATCCTAGTGATTATTTTTGTGGCAGTGTTTATCTTTACAACTGTACAAAACTTTAAAGAGATCGATGTAAAAGCTGGTAGTAATAATGTTGCTGTAGTGTTGGGGGCTGCAGTATGGCATCACGATCAACCAAGTCCAATATTTAAAGGACGTATTGAAAAAGCTAATCACCTATACAGAGATAAGATAGTCTACAAAATACAGTTGTGCGGAGGTAATGCTCCGGGAGAAGTAAGTGAAGCTGAAGCTGCACAAAATTACGCTAACTCATTGGGGATAAAGCGGTATTCACTATTAATTGAGGATAAAACTTCAACAACTGCTGAACAAATCAAATTTATAAAAAATACTCTTTCTCCAAATCCAAATTATAATGAAATTTTTGTGATCTCTGATCAATTTCACTTATCGAGAGTGATGGAGATATGTAAGTTTTTTAATGTAAAAGCTACTGGAGTACAGTCTAATTATCAAATAAATTGGGAAAAGTTATTATATTACAGAACCAGAGAAACTGTAGCTTTAATTAATTTTTGGATTTTTGCATTATGATAAAAAAGTCAAATAGAAGGATCGTTAGAGAAACATGTATGAAACTGCTTTATGCCTATCAAATAGGCGGAGATAGTTTGACTAAGCTTATTGATACTATGTTCTTAGAAATCCGAAATCAAAATGATAAAGAGTTTGGAGAACGATTAATTAACCTTGTAATTGCTCATAATGATGAACTCAATTCGAATATTAAAAAGAAAGTTTCTAATTGGGAGTTGGATAGAATTGCATTACTTGATAGAATATTGATTAAAATGGGTATGGTTGAAATTCTCTATTTTGAAGACATTCCACCGAAAGTTTCAATGAATGAAGTAATTGATATTGCAAAAGAATACAGTACTGCAAATAGTAGTAAATTTATTAATGGGATTTTAGATTCACTTCTTTCAGATCTTAAAAATGAAGGCAAACTAAAAAAAGTTGGACGGGGATTAATGGATCAAAATCTTTCTTCTTAAATAGAAATGTCAAAACCACAAAACAAATTTAAAATATTCATTTGGTCTCTTTTCGATTTTGCCAACACTTCTTATTCTATTATTGTTGTTACATTTATTTATGCAGTTTATTTTAAAGATGTCGTATTAAAGGGGGAACAGATCGGTGATCTGTATTGGAGTATTGGTATAAGTATTTCGATGCTTATAAGTGGATTGATAGCTCCAGTCCTTGGTGCAGTTGCAGATTATTCCGCCGGAAAAAAAAGATTCCTATTATTCTTTACACTTCTAAGTATAATAGCAACATCACTTCTTTATTTTATCCAAGAGGGGATGATCCTATGGGGATTATTTTTATTTATCATTGCAAATATTGGTTTTGAATCCGGCTTAGTATTTTATGATTCATTTTTACCTGAGCTGACAACTCCAAAAAATTATGGAAGAGTAAGTGGTTATGGATTTGCAATGGGATATCTCGGCTCCTTAGCAACTTTAGCAATTGTTCTTCCTTTTATTAAAGCCGATCTTATTCGTGAAACGTTTCCCGTATCAGCATTATTCTTTACTATTTTTGCGATCCCACTCTTTATATTTTTGGAAGATTCGAGAAGGAAAGTCAAAGTTAAAACCTCCTTCATTAGTATAGGTTTTAGAAGAGTTAAAAATACTTTTCTAAACTTAAAAAACTATAAAAACTTAGCAATTTATTTACTTGCTTTTTTCTTCTATATTGAGGGAGTTAACACTACAATATTTTTTTCAGGTAATTTTGCAAGGTCAACTCTTGGATTTACATTTGAAGAGTTAGCATTGTTCTTTCTGATAGTCCAAACAACAGCAATATTAGGTTCGGTATTGTTTGGAATACTTTCTGATTCAATTGGACAGAAAAAGTCAATTGTAATTTCATTGTATATCTGGATATTTACAATGGTATTAGCATTTTTGATTAGTGATACTAATGGCATATTTGTTAATTATTTTTCCAATTTGATGGGTAATACAATTAAGGAATTTCAAAGCTTTAGTTTCTATATAGTTGGACTTCTAGCCGGCAGTGTAATGGGTGCGACTCAATCAACAAGTAGAAGTTTAATGTCAAAGTTAACTCCAAAAGAGAAAAAGACAGAGTTTTTTGGATTTTACTCATTATTTGGTAAAAGCTCAGCTATCCTTGGGCCACTTGTTTTTGGTATCATCAGCGTTCTATCTGGTAGTCAGGCTATAGCAATTTTATCAATTAGTATTTTCTTTATAGTTGGATTGGTGATTTTACAATTTGTTGATGATAAGCCCAAAGAAGCAACTGATAATTAAATACCTTTCTTAACTCCCCATCTTATCAATAAGGCAATTATTATAACCGATAAAACCAGCCAGAAAATACTCCAAAACAACACTGGTATATTTGTGATCTCAGAAATGAATTGAGCATCTGAAGGGCGGTAAATATCTGCAAAAAGATCTTCTTTAATATCAATGATAACATAAAACATACTTATCAAACCAAATATCTTGAAGAAATAAGTATTAACAATTTCATCTGTATAAAAGGGGAGTAAGATGAAAAATAAAGCAAATACTACAGAAATAATCCTCCCCAAAGAACCACTAATAAAATTAGCTGCAAATAGTATCAGTATGACTGAAAGAAAAACACCTAAGACTTTTCTCAATGTTATGTTATATCCTGAAGCAAATAATGCAGCTCCAAAACCTAAACTCCCCAAATAACCAGCACTTGATATAATAAATTTGTTCCCTCCAACAGAATATGTAGCACCTCCAAGAGTGGAGGTAAGCAAAATTGATTGAAGTTTTCCCCCTGTAAATATTGTTGCTAATCCATGACTAATTTCATGACTTAGAACCACAAATATTTTAATGGGATAAATTATATATGAGTCCCAGAAAAAGAATGAAAATAAAGTAATAAAAGTTATTATCGAAAATTCAATTTGCTGTTTCTGTAATTTTGTAAGCTTAAACTTTTTGTTTTTTGCCATAAAAGATTCAAATATTTTTCAAGTAAATTTACAAAATGTGACTTGAAATATAAATTTGTATTTCAATATTTTTATTTAATAGAATGTAAGCATAACATGCCTGCATTAGAAAGAGGTTAGAATCCCGTTACTCGCTCAAATATATTTATTTAGGTCTTGTAAGTTTTAAAGAAAAGTAATATAATTAGAATCTTAATTTTTGAACATGTTGTAAGACTCATGGGAGTATAGCTCAGTTGGTTTAGAGCGCCTGCCTTACAAGCAGGAGGTCCTTGGTTCGAATCCATGTACTCCCACAAGAAAGCTGCTGAAATGCAGCTTTTTTCTTTTTAAAGAAGGGGATAATACTGAATTTAGGTATCAACTTTTTGGGGCAGGTCCACTTTTTAACCATTTCTAACAAACTTGTTAAGGATGTTCTTAATGTCTTTAGGGAAGACTTTTTTGAGCATCCGTTCATGTAATAGCAAATATTTCTTTAAACTTTTTCTCAATTACTAAAACTTCATCATCATTCAAATTAGCAAACTCTCTATCTTTTGCTCGTTTAGAAAGATTACCACTATTTTGTTCTAAGAAGTTAACAAGCAAAGCAACGGTTTTATCGGGCATTTCAAATTCATCATCCACAAACCTCTTAAAGTTATCATAATTTTTTAGGTATATAATCTCACTCGGGATGATATTTAAGATAGTATCATTGACGCAATCGTATAGAAATTCAGTTTGCTTTGTTATATCAAAATAGCGGTAGAAATCAGCAGTTTCGTTTTTTACTTCAATATTGTGATTTTCAGTCTCTTCCCAATCAATAAAATCTAATAGAGGCTGTGAATAGCTTTCCAATACTTGCCTATAATCATCAATCTGGTCTAGGATAGAAGCTGATACTGGAAAGATCATTCCTTGATGTGCGAATTGTTTCTTTGCCAAAATATGATGCACTAAATAACGATGAATACGACCGTTACCATCTTCCAGCGGATGAATAAAGACAAATCCGAACGCGATAATAGCTGCTGCAAGAACAGCGTCAAAATCTGTCTGCAACAATAAATTATTAGTAGCAATCAAACCATCTATCAGATATTCCAAATCTTGCCATCGTGCTGATATATGATCGGGGAGAGGTTCTTCAGTAGACCTATCATGCTGACCTACAAAACCACCTTCCTTTCGAAAACCCATTTCAACGAACCGGTCATTTTCAATTACTAACTGCTGCAGACGCAGAAATTCCTTTTTGTTCAATTCATTTGAACCAGCTTGAGAAATAGCCTGACCCCATCTTGCAGCACGTTTACCCTTAGGACTTTCTCCTTCAATATTAAAAGAAGCTTTTGAATCTTTCAACAGTAAGAAAGCGGATGCACGCTGTAAAATATCTTTATGAATACCCTTGAGGTAATTGTTTTTTTGATTAGCAAGATCAGATGCAATATAACTATCAAGCTTTTCTGTCCTTTTTATAAGGGGGCAAAAATCTTTTGTGCCGGGAAGATTATTAATTATTCTGTGACGTTTAGATTTTGTCCCATCAGAAATAGCGTACTGAAATTTTGTATCAAGCAGCAAAACATAGTTGCCGGCCATTAAATCCGGAAGGTTTAATCTTTTATCGAGCAGCCACTCATATAAAAACCAAAGTTTTCTACTATACTGACCGAGGGGTTCAGCTTGAAATAAAGATTCAGCTTCTACTGAAGTGATTTCTTCAAAAAGTTTTTTCAATACAAGCAGATCAACACCTTCATACTTTAATGCAAAGATAAGCTGTTTATACAAATTATTTTCGGGAAGATGTCTTGAAGTAAATACTTGCCATTGACCCTTTTTATACTGCCTTTTTTTTGAACTAATTATTGATAAAACATGAGGCAGCGGTACAGGTAAATTGTATGACTCGATTATTGCACCATACCCGACAAGAATACTTTCTTCAGGTGCAATACGACCGTGAAAAACAGTTATTTTTAGTGAAAAGCTTTTATTTATCATATTATTTAGTGAAATATGCTTAAAGTAAATTAGTGAAAAACATTTACAAGTGGTGAAATATAATTATTTGAACACCAGTTAAGTGAAATATACTTATATATTTAATAAATTGATACTATTAAAATAAAACAACTGACCAGAGGAATTATGCGTTTTAGTTATTTCTTATAAATTTGTTAAGAATATTATACACTAAATATTACCTCTTATCATACTTCGGGCGCCAGGCTAAGTGAAAAAGAATAACCTCATTTGTGATGCAGCTCACAAATAAATTCTAAATAGGTCAAAAATTGGTATCTATTGCAAAATAGGTATTTGTACCTATTGAAAAGTTGAAGATATTTGTTATTTTGCTAATGGTTATTAGATAAGTGTATCTTTTAATGTTTTAAGTAAAGTGTATTTAATTGATAATATTTGTAGAGTTTAATAATAAAATTTTAAATTGAAGTGAGCATGAATGAAAATTGATACTTTTTACAAGCTAAACAATATGGAGGTAAAATGTATTTTTCAAGCAGAAGTAGTTTCATCGTTATTTTAGCAATTTTTATTCTCATTAGCTGTGATGTTACGGATACACTACAAGAGACAAATGAAAGTCCTCTAGATATGACTTATCTTTCTTCAGCAGATTGGTATTTAGCCAGTTGTCCAGTAACTCATAAAAACAATTTGAATCTTGATGACTTAAATTTGAATATGCGAAGGGGCAATGCTTATTGGCATAACTTATATCCGTCTGATGTTATATTATCTGATATTATAGATTCTGTTTCTTCAAGTATATCCATTCCAGTTTTGCATTTTGTCTATGATCCAAATCAAAAGGGGCAGTACAACAATAATCCTACTTATTCTAGCACTGATGCTTCATGGGCTGGGGTTACTGTTTTGTTAAAAGAAGAGGATGCTTTGAAGATAGGTGAAAAATTCAATAATTCGTATTTAGTTATGTGGATTTCACCACCGTGGAATACTACATTAACTCACTTTAATATTGATATAGGTGAGATATCTGAAGATGTTATTCTAAATGATATGTTTGATACAGAGGATCATAATTATAATGAACACTTCGATGATGGCGAAGATACTGGGCTTGATAGATTATTCGACAAAGATGAGTCTGGATATGATGAGATAAATATTGATCCAAATAACGATAATTATGAATTAATAACTACAAGTTTTATTGACTTTAGTAAAAGCAATTATCATGAAAATAATAACAACTTAGATTCAGAAGATATAAACAATAATTGGAATCTAGACAAAAGTAATAATTACTATACTTATAAAATGCCAATGGATACTACTGACAATAATTATATTGTCGAAAACAGAGTATCTAGTAGTAGATGGTGGAAGATAAGGATACCATTAACAAATTACAGCGGAATAGTTGGTACACCAAATAACAATGAACTAGAAATGTTAAGAATCTGGTTTAACGGAATGACGGAGGATATAAGATTTAGAATTGTGGAAATGAAATTTGTTGTTGAATAGTATATAAACAAATTATTTCAATTAAATATCTTCTTGATTTAAAAGAAAAATAAGGGATTACAAATGCGGTTATTAAAAATTATTACGATTATCTTAAGTTTAGGGTCAATTAGCTTTGGGCAGCGGGGAGCGTTTTCGGAATTTAACACATCACGTTATGCCAGGGTAGTTGCTTTAGGTAATGCTTTTACCGGCCTAGCTGATGACATTGAAGCAGTATATTACAACTCTGCCGGATTAGCTAATCTAGATTATTATTCTGCTTCTTATTCTAACGGACATGGTTATGCTTTTGTATTTGATGACTACACAGCAAGCAATTTTGCATTATTGCTACCAACGTTCAATGATATAGGGAAATTTGCACTTTCTGCAACACAGCTCAAATTTAATTTAGGGGATAATTTTAGCCAAAACTTATATCGATTACATTTTGCTAGAAATATTTTAGATAATTTTTCTATCGGAGCTAGTATTAATTATTACCATATTTCTGCAGATTCATATAGTCTTATCTTTCAACCAGATGGAGTTGATAAAGAATTCAGCGGGAACGCTTTTGATATAAGTCTATCAGCATTGTATTCTCTACCAATTGAGTTCATTCCTGGGATATTAAATGAAACACGTTTTGGGCTTCAAATGCAAAATCTCTTTGATACAGATGTTAATTATTCAAATGAACTTGATCCAAATCAAAAACACCAGACATTAAGAATTGGAGCTTCTACTTCAATAATTCCAAAACTTCCTACTGTTTTAAAATTAAATCCCATTAAGTTTATTCTTGTTGCTGATGCTGTCTATTATGGGAGCGAGTATGATTTTAATCTCTGGCAGCCAAATTTTGGACTTGAATTAAAGTTGTTTGAGATTATTAGTTTAAGATATGGCAGAGAGAATGAAAATAAGATTGGAGATGCTTATACATCATCATCACAGCATCCAGTGAAAAGATACGGCATTGGTTTAAGCATACCTTTACATAAATTTATTACTGATTATGATAAGCTTGAGATTTCTTTTGACTACAGCTATTCTGATTGGGATAAGTTAGATGAGACACAACCGATGATAAGGTATTTTTCAGATGATTTACCCATTCGAGAATCGTTTAGTGTGAAGGCTGCTTTTCAGTTTTAGGATTAAATAAGCTATATAGGATTTGGAGAGAATAAAGATTAACCAGAATTAACTAAATATATTGGAATAAAAAATGCGAATACTATCAGTGATTATTTTCTTCTTGCTTGTCGGATGTTCCTCTCATATTGAAAGGGGTTCACTTACTGAAGAGGAATATTATAATAAAATTACTAATAAGCTTGATAGTAAAGATGTAATTGTAAATTGCGGTAGTGGAGAAAGTAATGAAGGAGAATTTATAAGAATTGATAAAGATTTTCTCATAATTAAAGAGGCAATAGAAATTAAAGAAATTAAAACTAGTGATGTAAAATCAATAGAATATAAAAGGGGATCAGCATTCGCTGGAGCAATAATGGGAGCACTTGCCGGATTTGGTGCCGGAATTATAATTGTTGAATTAACTGATGCAAATATTAATATTGGAGGTGGCAGCAAAAATCCAGAAATGTTCCTGTCGATTCCATTAGGTATACTTGTTGGAGCAATATGGGGTGGTATTGAAATAGGGGGGTATAAAACAATAGAGTTGGAAAAGTAAACCGTTCCTTTATTCTACCTCGCACCATACTTTGGGCGCCAGGCGAGGTTGAAGTGGTATTGATTAAAGAATTAGAATTGAGTATAATATTGTACTATGAAAAACATAAGCTTAATAAATATAATATTTTTCCTCTTTAGCTGGTTCACTTTAGCTACTTGCTTTGGACAAAGCAGCACAATTATAACACCTTCTAATAAATTAAAGGGTGAAACAAGAATTGATAGCT
>JBDLIN010000090.1:0-13971 GCA_039714835.1 Bacteroidota bacterium
TAACACTGACAGAAACGTATTAGATGTTCTTTTTATGCACAACATCTTGCTAATGTGAATTTCTTTTAACAGCTATACTTTGAAAAAAAATTGATGAATTACGAAGAAAACTTTTTATTCTTTAAAAAAAGGAACCAATCAAAATGAAAAAATTAAATTTTCTTAATAACTATTGGTTACTCCTATTGATTTTTATAATGATTTCATGCTTACCACCTGAAAAACAAAGAATTCAATTTGAGTGTGGAACTATGGATGAATATGAGGAACGCCTGAAATCTGATGTTCAATTTGCTCAAAACGAAGCAAATCTTGAGAAATCAATTGCTGAATATATTAAAAATATGCAAGTTGGAGAGCAGATTGAATTCAGATCAGGTAAAGTTGTTATACCAGTTGTTATCCATGTCGTTTATCAGAACACAACCGAAAATATTTCTGATGCCCAAATCCAGAGCCAAATAAATGTGCTTAATGAAGATTTTAGAAAACTAAATTCGGATGTATCTAGTGTGCCGACAGAGTTTCAATCAATTGTAACAGATGCAAGAATCGAGTTTAAACTTGCTCAACGCGATCCTGATTGTAATCCTACAAATGGTATAACCAGAACGAGCACAACGGTAACAGGTTTTACTAAAAACATGAGTGCTTCAACTCCAACTACTAGAAATCCTGTAAAATTCACTTCTTCAGGTGGAAGAGATGGTTGGCCCAGTGATGAATATTTAAACATTTGGGTTTGTAATCTTGCTGGTACTTTACTTGGCTATGGTTCATTTCCAGCTGATTTTGCTAGTAGGCCTACAGAGGATGGAGTGGTTATGGATTTTGAAGCATTTGGTACTACAGGTACATCCATTACTCCATTTAATTTGGGGCGCGTTTTAGTCCACGAAATTGGTCACTGGTTAAATCTTCGTCATATATGGGGTGATGATGGATCAGCATGTACTGGTAGCGATGAAGTGGGAGACACTCCAAACCAAGGTGGAAATAATTCTGGTTGTCCTACTCATCCATCTAGTTCATGTGGAAGCAATGATATGTTTATGAATTACATGGATTATGTTGATAATAATTGCATGTTTATGTTTACCAACGGTCAGAGTGACCGAATGGATGCTGTGCTTTATACAACACGTGCAGACTTAGTTAGTTCACAGGGTGACATTGCTCCCCCTTCAGTACCAGAAGATCTATATTCTCGTGATATGATGGACGATATTGGTGATGAACCTAACACAACCTCGGCTTACATGTATAAAAGCGATGATATATGGGTAAGACATTCAAATGATGGAATTACAAACCAGGAACACCAAAACCCAATCGGAGGATCTAAAAATTACGTTTATGTGAGAGTGCGTAATCGTGGTTGCGGAGCATCAAGCAATGCACAAGTAAAATTATACTGGGCTAAAGCATCATCCGGTCTCAGCTGGCCAGTACCGTGGGATGGTAGTGTTACCTCACCTGCTCTGATGGGTGGATTTATTGATCAAAAAGCTACAGGTTCAGTTATAGCGTCTGGATTTGTAGTTCTTGTATATGAATGGAATACTCCTAATCCTGCTGATTATAGTAGTTTTGGAGCAGATAAAATCCACTTTTGCCTACTTTCCAGAATTGAAACTTCTACTACTAGTCCGTTTGGAATGACTTTTACAGAAACTACAAGTCTGAGTCAAAATGTGAGAAATAATAACAATATTGTTTGGAAAAATATTTCTGTTGCAGAGCCCTCTAGCTCAGGAAATTTCTCTTCGGCCTTAATTGCAAATTATGCAAAAACTAGTGAAAAATATAAAGTTCTTTTTGAAATTTCAAAAGGAGAACTTTCTTTATTCGACTACGGTAAAGTGACTATAGACTTAGATGATAAACTTTATAGAATTTGGAAAGAAGGTGGAATGGAAGGGGAAGCTCTTGAAATGATAGAGCAAAATAAAATCATGCTTTTAAAAAGTGGCGCTTCGCTTAATAATATTGTTCTAAATTCAGGTCAGATGGGAGTAATCACAATAAACTTTGAACCCAATATAAAACTTCTAAAATATAAAAGATACATATTTAATCTTGAAATGTTGCAATACAAAATAGATGGAAATAAATTTATTGGGGGACAGACATTTAAATTTAGGTTAAGTAATTGATAAAAATAAACTGGGCACTTTAAGGTTAATCTTTATTGTGCCTTTATAAAATGATTCTCAAGTATATATATATATATATCATACTTTGTTCAAATGTGAATATCCAGAACTGTGATAATGATAGTCTTTTTAAACTTTGGTTTCAGTCTTCTGAAGAACAAAGCAATGATGTTTTAGTTTTCCGACCTGAAGGTTATGAACTACCTAGAGTATGGAGTAGAGAAAAAATGGAGTTCAAAAAGACCGGAGAGTTTATCTATCATCAAATTGCACCAGAAGATGGATACCTTGTATTAAAAGGAGCATTTAAATTAGACAATGAAAACAATGAATTGCACATTACCTATACAAAAGGCACCCAACTTATTATAACAAATTATAAATTGATTGAAGTTACAAGTAAAATCTTAAAGATTAAATTGTTGAAATAAAATAATCTGTAACATATATCACAAATAGAAGGATGCTCTCTATGCTAATAACAAGCTAAATAGTTTGACAATATGAATATATTTTCATAAATACATTTTATAATCGAAAGATTAATTCTACCTTGAGAGAAACGTTCTGAATGCTGTATAGAGCTTTCTCTCCCTCAATTATTGGGCTTCTCCCAAGGTAATCCTATTGGAATACTAGTCGAATTTTTATTGCTCAAACTATTTCAGATTGATTTTAAAATAATCAAATAAGACAATATATAAGCTGATTATAGCGATTGATCTTTGATAATTATTCAAGGAAATATTGTAAGCATCAGATAAAATTTCCAGAAATAAATAAAAGGATTAGCATTAAATCAAAACCCTAAAATGGGGTTTTAAAAACAAAAGTAGGAGGAGAATTATGAGTAAAAATAAACAAATACAAGAAAAAATTACAAAAGTTGATAAGACGAGGGCTGAGTTTTCAAAAATAATTTCCAAAAATCCCAACTACTTTGGAACACACCCAGAAACAAAATTAAAACAAATCTCGAAAATGAGTGAAAATACCAAATATGAAGAACTAAAATGTATTGGTTTCTATCCTGAGTTAGACTTATTGGAAGCTGTTATTGATGTGAAATTACCATCAGGTTATAATGGAAATCTATGTTCACATGGCTCATTCGAATATGTAAGTTTCTTTATTGACTGGGATAATGATGGAGATTTTAGCGGACCAGATGAATATCTTGGAATTGCAAATGTAAATGTTCATGATATTTCCGATACAAAAAAAGTATGTTTGGATAAAACTAAACCTCTTTCTTATGCTTTAACACTACAAATCGATTCAAAGAAAAAACCTTGCAAAATACCAAATTTAGTTAAAGTAAAAGCTATTCTTTCGTGGAATAATCCACCTGATCCTGGGAATCCAAACTTCGTACCAGTCTGGGGTAATAGTATTGAAAAGTGGATTCAAATTAAACCAGCAAAGTATTTAATGAAAGATCTGATTGATTATATGGACTTGAAAGAATTGGATCTTCTTCCTACCATGTTTGATTTAGATTTACCAATCTCTAAATCTCTAAAACTTACAACTTTAGAGCTAAAAGAAATTTATAAGAAAAAGGATATTCCTGAACATCGTTATAATTTTAACAATATTTATCAAATCGCACTACAAATTCAGAAAAATCCTAACCTACTTGCTAAATACGAGCTTGATCCAGAGTATAAGAAACTGAAAATTGCTGTTGAGGAAATCATTAAAGCAAAACCTAATACTAAATATGAAAAATTGGATTGTGTAGGGTTAAATTATAACAAAGATCAGTTAGTAGCTACCATGAAAATAAAACTTCCGTATGGATATAGTGGTAATTTATGTACGGATGGAAGTAATGAGTATGTTGCTTTTTGGGCATATGTTCATGATGATATTGAGCAGATGTGTTTATGGAGATATCTAGGAACTACAAGTGTAAATGTTCATGATATTAAAAAAATACCAACTGAAGGTTTAGAATATGCAGTTTATCTTCCAGCTGATCTATCTATTTTCAAAGAAAATTGTCATAATCCAAAAGTGATAAAAATTCGAGCAATTTTGTCATGGAATGTAAAACCTGATCCCCATAATCCTAATTATAATCCTGTTTGGGGTAACAAAGTAGATTCATTAATACAAATTAAACCTGCTAGTTTAACTCCTAATGAACAGAAACCATTTATATGGGCATTAGGTAATATGGCTGTAGAAAGTATATCAGGTAATCCACATACAGTAGAAACAAGTTCTATAGGTGATGGTTTTGCAAATGGTGTAAGTCAAGGTGGAGGATTTACAGCTATAGAAAGTCCATTTGGTGGTAGAATCATGATTAGTGGAAAAATTACAAATGCACCAGACAACCCATCTGAAGCCAATAAATTAAGATATAAAGTACAATACAAAAAATTACCAGGAGGAAGTTGGAAAGATATTGTTTCAGATTTCCGAATTTGGATAAGAATAGATGGGGTACCATCAGGTTATATAGATCAAACAGCAATTGGAGGTTATTTTAAATATCAAGAAGATGATTCTCTTGCCTCAACTCCTCCAAAGACTGAAGTACTAAATAATTTATTAGCTGTATGGCATACTCCTGTTCCTGAAGGTGATGGATTATATGCAATTAGAGTATTACTCTATAAGAGTGGTGCTTTTCCGCAACCAGATGTCCCAATTGATCATATTTCCAGTGAACAAGTAAAGGTCTTAGTTGATAATACTTCTCCTACTGCACAAATATCTCTTGATGCTGGAGCTTGTGAAAAGTTCACTCCAGGAGATATAATTACTGGAAAGTTCACCGCGACTGATGCTCATATCTGGAGGTATAATTTAGCAATACTGCCAACATCGATTCCAAATAAACCAACGATTAGTCCAATTGGTAGTACATATCCTATTTTACCAGTTCCCGGAGTAGTTAATGAGACATTCAAACTACAAACTAAAAGTGCAAAACCATGCGGATACGTTATACGATTAAATGTTTACGATAGAGCTATAGTTAATAACTATATGCAAGGAAACCGAAAACATGCTGATGTTGGATTCTGTTTATTAGAAAAAAAATAAATGTAGAATTAAAGTAAATAAAAAAGAACTATAACAGTTTAGGAGAGATTTTACCAACGAAATTTGTTTAGAGGTAATTGTTTAATAACAAAGGGAGAACTGAAATGGATGATTTTTTGACAAATGTCGGGATGGGGTGGATGCCTGACTATCCGGATTTCCGAGATTATACAGTAGACCATAAAAAAGTTGCACCCAAATTAAAATTAGCTGGGCAGAAAGATTCTATTCAGGTAATGCTTAAAAAAGTCGGTGTAGTAAAATCACCACCAACAATACCCTCATCAAAAGATTTGACTTCATGGTGTTCACCAATTGAAGATCAAAAATCACTTGGTTCTTGTACTGCAAATGCCGGAGTAGGATTAGTAGAATATTTCGAAAAAAGGTCTTTAGGAAAACATATGGATGCATCACGCCTTTTTCTGTATAAAGTGACAAGGAACTTACTTAATTGGACAGGAGATACTGGAGCTTATCTTAGAACTACAATGGGAGCAATGGCATTATTTGGAGTTCCACCAGAAAAGTATTGGCCTTATGTTATTAGTAATTTTGATGTAGAGCCTAGTACTTTTCTATACTCATTCGCTAGAAATTTTCAAACAATCTCGTATTATCGTTATGATCCCCCCGGGACCAGTAGGGATATTTTACTTGCAAGAATAAAATTGCATTTAGCTTTTGGTTTGCCTTCAATGTTTGGGTTTACGGTTTATAGTTCAATTGATCAAGCTTCTAATACTGGAAAGATCCCTCTCCCCGAACCCGGTGAATCACACTTAGGAGGTCATGCTATAGTTGCGGTTGGATACGATGATAAGATGAAAATAAAGAACAGTGTCCCAGGTAGTAAAGAAACAAAAGGAGCTCTACTAATAAGAAATTCATGGGGAAAAAGCTGGGGAAACAATGGTTATGGATGGCTGCCGTATGAGTATGTTTTGAAGTGGTTAGCAGTAGATTGGTGGTCAGTTTTAAAAAATGAATGGATAGAAACTGGAGTGTTTAAATTGTAATATTTTTTATAAATACTTATTTAATTTTATGTCAGGGATGGATAAAGTCCCTGACAAGTTTAGTTAGTGAAATATTAAAAAAGGACTCAAAATAATTCTAATACAGTATTTAATTTTGCTCTCAAGAGATGATAAAATTTGTAGAGAAAAAATAATTCATCTTTTTCTTATTCTAATACGATAAAAAGAACTGTATTATTACAGAACTTAAATAGAATGAAGTTATAATCTCATGAAATAAGATTTTCACCATTAACAATCAAGCTAGGTGGTGGTAATAATTTAACTAATGATGCAGTTTAAATAGGTAAATGAAATGACACGAAAAAATTATATTTTAGGAGGAGGTATAGTAGCAGCAATTATTATTGGCTTACTGGTAACAAATTTATTTAATTGGGGATTGTATTAACCTTTGAAAATATTCCAGATACTTTTGAAACTAATCCTAATGCTGCAATAATTGCCGGTAAAATTGATGTTAAATCACTTAAAATGTTTTTTTGAAGAGCAATGAAAAATGCAAGTGCAAGTGCAATCATTAGAATTGGAGCACGATAATTTTGCCAAGTTCCTGTTTTTCTAATCTCCAGATATTCTTTCTCTTCTTCTGTATCGGCTTTTTCATTAATAAAATTGCGAAAGCTTTGATTCATAATATCAACTGAGATATCTTTTTTAAGTAATCCTTTATAAATTAAAATTTGTATTACTTTTTTGTTATTATCATTCAATAATAAATTGTCAGATATATCATTTAATAATAATTTTTCTTCATTTGTACAAGAATTCCAAATACTTTCATAATGTCCTTTAGCTAGCTCTTGTATTTTAAGAATGATTTTATCTTTTAGATAAAAAGATTTTAATTCTTTTTCATTCTTGATCACATTTTTAATTACATTACCGTAATTTTCAAATTGCTTTTCATGTAAACCAAGTTCAATTAATTCCCTTTTAATTAGATTATTTAATTCTTCAGAGACGGGAAGTTGGTCGAATTTGTCTTTAAACAATGCTTCATTATCTTTTTTCGTGTACTCATTAATGGAAGCATACAGCGTAGCAGTACTTTTATTTATTGAATCTAAGATATTTTGAATGCCATTTGCTGATTTAGGAAGATGCACACTTGTTGTTATTTTAATTTCTCTATTTATATTTTCAATAAGTTTATCAATACTCAATTTCCCAATTAAAACTATTTGCTCTTTATATTCTTCGAAAAGGGACTTAATCTGTTTTAGTTTTTCTAAATCATAATTGATATTCTCGAAACTCAGATAGAAATTTTCAATTAATATTTTATTTTTGTCTTTTTTCATTTTATCAATGTAATCTGGATTCATATCACCTGAATTATCATAATTTAAAACTGAAAATTCTTTCGATCTTAAATATTCTATAATACTACTATTGCAGCTTGTTAAACACTGTACAATAAGATTGTTTCCAGACTCAATATGCTGTTTTAAAGCATGTTGAAAATCTTTTTCTTTCTCAATAACAATTCCGAACATTCTGTTAGCAGTATATTCTATTAGTTTGTAGATGAGAGAAAAGATTAGAATAATTGTTAGAAAAGAAAATACGATTCTTTCAGTTTTGCTAATTTTAAATTTCGATGCAATACCTAGATAATAGTTATACTCTGAAGCATGCTTGTTTGAATGATGAACTTGAGCTGCTCTATATCTAAAATATATAGAATCATTACTTACTACAAAATTTTTTGATGAATCGTTTTTAATAAAATGAACAAGGCTTTTTCTTTCTGTACTCATTCTATCATAATCGTATTTGAAATCATAGAGCATATTGTATAGGCTCATATTTGTAAGATTCACAGAATCTTCCGTAAAATCTGATGAATCTATTGGCATTATAATATTTTCGTTATGATAAATTCCTTCTAATTTTCTGGGTTCACAATAATTTTTAGTGAACAAAGTATCTACATATTCATAGTAAAATTTGTCAATTATATAGTCTCTTTCAGCTTTATCTTTTGCTAATGAATATAAATCATGACTAACTTTTAGCTTTGCCTCGAAATTGAAGAATATTGTATAAAAAATACTGACAGGAATAACTATTATTAAAAACAGCCAAACTAATAGATAACTATAAAAATGTAAGTGTTTTTTTACTTTTGAGAAAAGAATAGATGATTGAAAGAAATTCAATAAATTGTGATTTATTACTAAATAATCAACTAGTATTAACAGAAAGACAAAAAACAAAAGTGGACCAATAGCTACCTCTGCTTTTATAACATAATAAAATAAAATCGCTAATACTAGAAAAGGAAGTACAACCAAACTGAATATATACTCTATACTAAATGATTTCTTAACTAAATGGTGTGTATAGTAATTTGCAACTGCAATTTGCATTACTAGATAAATATAAATTAGGAAAATGGTCATAGCTGCATCCATGAGGTACCAGGAAAGAAATATAAAAAGAATCGATATACAATTCGTTTGACACATTCTTTTATACAATTCCATTTTCGAATTATTTGGCCTTAACCAGTCTATTGCATCAAAGCTTCTTTTAAGCTCCGACTTTTTATAACTTATTAGTCTTGCACCAATTACCAATAAGAAAAATAAAAAAAATGAAAAGGATAAAAACAAAAAGGTTTCACTTGTAGTCTGGAGGTTAAGGTAATTTTTATATGAGTCATCAAAAAAAGTAATGAGATATAATGGAATATCCTTAATAGGTTGTATGTAACATGAGTAGTTTTTTCCATAATAGTTAGCGGAGAAATGGTTTGCTGTATTCCCATAAAGTGCACTATTAATATCAGTTGTATACTCAGTCTCTTCAAGAAAATTCTCCTGTAACATTCTCTTAGAATCAGAATGCAATTTTACATCACCTTTCTTATCAATAACACAAAATCCATAACCTGACTGTGAAATGGTTTCAACAACTGAATTTAGTCTTGAAGTCAGTACAAAAACTGTTTCATTTTCTCTTTTTGATATAACTCCAAGTTGTTCCCCGCTTGTGCTTGATACTATAAAGTCGAGCATTAGATTATTAGAATCTAGTTTCCACTCACCACTCTCTTGAAAATATTTTCTATAACTATAATTATCTGGGGATGATTGTTTTTTTCTTGAGGATATTATTGAATCTTGATCACCATTTTTATTTAACCGAAATATCAACTTAAAATAATTATAAGTTGATTCATCCAGTCTAATGTGCTTTGACTCATTCAAGGCAATATAATTAGTATCAGTTAACCTTTTTGATACAATAATAAAGTCTGGATCATTCTTGAACAAATCTAATGTATAACTGATTTTATTAACTTCGTTAATAAAATTAACCGAAATAGTGTCAGAAAATGTCTTTAAATTTTTATCAATATCATCTTGTATTTCTTTTGAACTTATTAGACTAAATAGAATCAGCATTATTAGAAAAGCACCACTAATGATACTTACAGTTGACAGCAACAAATCTGAAATACTTAATTGTTGATTTATACTTATCATTTTAAGTTTGATTAAAGGAATACTTAACATGAAAAGAATGAAAATAATTAGGACCAGAAGTGCTAAATAAGGATTAATGCTACGTATATTGCTTACGTAGTCATCATTGTTAATTATACCTCCAATACAATATGAATCGTTGTTTTTTAGAATTATTTGTGTTAAAAATAATTTATAATCAATACCCCCTATTAGTATATCCCTAATGATTCCTGAATTAAGTTTCCCTTTATCATTTGTTAAACTATCAAAATCTGTCAAATTAAAACTACCAGGAAATGAAGTATAAAATAATTGGTGTTTTTCATTTAGTGTAATATTATTTTGATCTTTTTTGATAACGATAAACTTCTCAAATACTTCTCTACGTTCAAGAGGATTAAAGAATTCATTCTTAGAAATTCTAAAATTTACATGATCCAAATCAATTATTTTATCAGAATTCTGTTTTGGACTATCTATACGACACTTAATGCTATCTTTTATATTCCCATTTAATTCTGATATGTAGAGGTAATTATTGTCGTATTCTTCAGTTGTATCTACAATTTCAATTCCAAAAAAATATTTTTTTATATTATTTTTTTTATGCTTAAAATTTTTATTTGTATCTAAATTATAGAGATAATTTTTTATGTCTTTTGATATGACAACTTTATGAAAACTGTTATAACGACTCTTAAAATTTTCTCCTATCTGTGTTAATACCCTAAAGTTTTTTTGAATAAGTGAATTTTCGTTATTGTTAACATAGAAGAGAAAATACCAAAGAAAAAAAACTACAATAATAAATGCTGCTGTAAATAGTAACCATACACTGACATTAGATTGATATTTCTTTTTAATAATATTTTCTGTTATTTTCTTCAAAAGACCTTATCCAAAAGGAAAATTACCAATATATGCATGTAAAATTTTAACAAGTTTTAACTATTACATTATAATTGTATAGCCGAAAATTATTAACTACCTTTTCTAAAAATTTAATCAAACATTGATACACTTTGTCCACGTCACATATAACAAATTATTGTTATGCTAAAGTGATTATCTTAAGAATATATTATCTATTTATGTAGTTATTATCTTGGGGTATATAGTTATCTTGGGAGAAGCACAATATTCGATAGAAAATATTCCATACTACCTTCAGAACGTTTCTCTCAAGGGGAGAAATAATAATCTATAATAAATAGTTAAGGAAAAAAAGTGTTATTGTCAAACATTTTGTGTTGAGATGCAAATATGAATGAAGACAAAATTATTAATTAAGAATTGAAATAATATTTTGAATATCACATTTGATATAATATTAGGCGGGATCTAAATATTTTTTATAAATGTTCTTTGTGTCTTCGGGAAAATCTTTTTTGAGCATCCACTCAGCATAATCAAGATTGTCTTTGACTGGTTCTCCCTTATACTTACCGAAGTTGAATATTAGTTCATCTTTATTGTTGTGTGCTAGTCTGTCGCTGAGGTCTGCAGATTTGAAGCGAGGTAAGGAGTATTCTGCTAGGTCGGATACAGTACTGCCGACATCATCATAATCGATTTGATACATTGCTTCATATTAAATCCATCAAGAATGATGTGATTTATATTAAGTCTAATCATCACTTCACTAGACTGTAATATTTACCGAACTCCCCTTCGGTAATCTGTTTATTCATTTTCTCGTATTCTCTCTGTGCAACATGCATTACTTTTAACATGTCAACAGGTTTCTTCTCTTCTTCTGCAAGGGAGACAGCATTAACAGCGATATTTTTTATATTTCCTCCTGGAATCTTGAGTCGGGCGAGAGTATTATACTCAAGTTTGCTTACCGGCACTTTTTTAGAGAATGCTTTCTCCCAAATTAATTTTCTGTTCGTAGTATCTGGGAACGGAAAATTTACTATAAAACGAATTTTTTTTAGGAAGACATGATCGAGTACTTTTTTATTGTTTGTAGCTAGAATAGCAATGCCCCTGTATTCCTCCATACATTGGAGTAAATAATTTACTTCGATATTGGCATAGCGGTCGTGACTGTCCTTAATTTCACTCCGTTTACCGAACAGTGCATCCGCCTCATCAAAGAAGAGAATGGCACCACTTCTTTGGGCAGCATTAAAAACTTTCTTGAGATTCTTTTCTGTCTCACCAATATATTTGCTAACCACGTTTGCCATGTCAATCCGATACAAATTAGGTTTTCGGGAAGAATGATTGTTACAATCATTGGAAAGTATCTCTGCCGCCATAGTTTTACCTGTACCGGATTCTCCAGTAAAAAGAATATAAACTCCATTATGAAGGAAGTCATTCTTATCAGACCCTCTATCACTAATAGCAATATTATTAAGTTTAATATATTTTGTAATTTTCCGCAATTCCTTAATCTGATTTTGGGGAAGGACAATGTCATTCCATACATATTTAGGTCTTATTTTTTGTATTAACATTTCGGTGTTCCTGAATATATATTTTGTAGTTATTTATTTCATTTATTAGCTTTCTTTACTTAATCTTGTTTTCCACATATTTATGACTGGATCTGATTGATCCGGAAGCTCACCATCTACCCAAAAACAACCAGTCCAAATTGTTTACCGAATAACATGGCTATAGTTGTTTGGCCAGTTCTCACTGGACCATAGGGAAATGCCCGATAACTCGGTTTGATAGATCTTTCCATTCCTCAACTAAAAAATGTTTTGTTATGATTTAACTAGGCCCTTCATTATCAGCATCATTTACAACCAAGCGTATAAGATAGACTACTGAAGGATAATACTTTCCTCCTAGCATTGACCACAACTGGTGTAGCTGTTCCAGATTAAGACTGATCATTTCAAAGATTATCTTTTCAATAGGTGAATCTAAATCTGTTGTATTGCTGTGATTAAAAAAAGGCTTTCGATGAAAAAATTTAATTACTTGCTGAATTTTCTGAAGCCCTAACTCATATCCATCTCCCACGTAAGAAAAAAGGAGTGTAAGATTTAAATGAATAGTTGGATTTTTATGAATGGTTCCAGAATAACTCCTATCATCATTATTTCGATGAGTTAAATCCTCCTCAATATTTACAAGAGAAATTATAATATCATCAGTCTGCTCGTTATTATCTAATACCTTGGTTATATTCCGGATTACCGCTGGAATATTGTATGATAGTTCTTTCTGAATTATTTTAATTGCGGGATAAATCATTATTCTTTTTAGTTATAATCTCGTCCAACAAATTATTATTTTAATCTATTAGCTCACTATTTGCAATCCCTTTTAAAGAGCTCTTACTTAGCTGTTATCTTCAATTTTCCATAATATGAATTAATTCTCTTTTGAGATTGTATCTAACTAACATTAATTTATTCAAATAATAGTCACCTTTTGTAATAGCCAATTACCTTGGGAGAAGCCCAATAAATGCACAAGAGAAAATTCCACAATAGTAAATCAGAATGTTTCTCTCAAGGAGGGATAATAGTTTTATAATTATAAAAAAAACTTAAGGAATGATTGAGTCATAGTCAAATAAATTTTTCTTTTGAGGCAACTGGTTATAACAGCTTAATTAAAATTGTTTCTAACAAAAATAGACAGAGTTAAATACCAGTATTAATTATGTGTGTGCAATTGAAAAAACCAAATAATCCAATCAATAAATAAAAAATACCCGCTGATTACAAATAATGACGAATGCCGTTTTTGGGCTGTATTCGCACTTTTTACCTCATTTTCCATACAAAAATTTCACAACTTTCATACAAAAAACTGGGAGGGCATACCATGTTTTTAGTCAAAAATAATAAGTCACCAAACTTCCAAATTGTCTATTTCAGAGATGGTAAACGAACGACAGTTTCAACCAAAACTTCTAACAAAGAAAAAGCCGAAGAGTTCTTATTCTCATTCAGACAGTACAAATTTGCTCAAGATCTCGAAGCAAGAAATAAATCCGAAGAAAAAGAAACCAAACCAAAAGAGAAAAAAGTCAAGGGCAAGAAGAAAAGAACTAAAGCCAAGGGGAATAAATCCAAGAAGAAGAAAAATAAAGCTAAGGTGACAAAGACTAAAACCAAAAAGGAAAAAATCAAATCCAAAGAAACAACAATCGAGACTGTAACACTTAAAAAGTTCTGGGAGCTTTATCAAATTTATGTTAAACCTCTAAAATCCATGTCATATATTAAAGGTATTGATCTTTCTTTTCGTCAATTCTATGCA
>JBDLIN010000091.1:0-13775 GCA_039714835.1 Bacteroidota bacterium
TGATAAAACATGTCTAGTTGATTTCGGCAACAATATCAAAATTAAATTTGATAGATCTGCAATTGCAGCAGTTGAGTCAGCTAAGAAGGATTAAAGTCTTTTATCCAATAAAGTCCCCTCTTCAGAGGGGATTTAGGGGTGTGTTAAATGCTAAGAAGGAAAACACTTCCATACAACCCAAAACTAAAAGAAATATCTCGCAAACTAAGAAATAATAGTACAAAATCTGAAGTATTGCTCTGGAATTATCTTAAAGGAAAACAAATAAAAGGATTTGATTTCCACAGACAAAAACCTATTGGAAATTTTATTGTAGATTTCTTTTCTAATGAACTTATGCTAGCTATTGAAATTGATGGCGAGAGTCATTATGGGAATGAAGTTAATGATAATAAAAGGCAAGAGGAAATTGAAAAGAATGGTGTTTCTTTTCTTCGTTTTGATGAAAGTGAAATTTATTACAGTATGGATAAAGTAATTAGCAAAATCGAAAAATGGATAGAGTTGAACATAACACACCCCTGATGCTCCGCATCTTCCCCTCTCAAGAGGGGATATGTTTTGAACAATGTTTTGTATTATCATCTAAATATATTTGATAAAGAGAATAAAATGAAAACGCTCTTTCAAAAATCAAACTTTCTCGGGATTGAAAAGGATTATTCTTCTTACGATAATTCTGATATCGTAATATACTCTGCACCACTAGAAAATACAGTCAGTTATGGCTCTGGGACAAAGAATGGACCAAAAGAGATATTAAAAGCTTCTCATTATGTAGAATTCTATGATGAAGAGATGGGGAAAGAACTCTGCTTTGAAAAGGGGATAGCAACACTTCCGATTACCAGCTTTGATAAAATTAAATCCAAATCTGCTATCAATAAAATTGAAAAAGATATTCAAACACTAATCGATGATGGGAAATTTGTTATTATGTTGGGCGGTGAGCATACAGTAACACTTGGTTCTGTACTTGCTCATCATAAGAATTACGATAATCTTTCGATTCTGCAAATTGATGCTCATTCAGATCTTAGAGAGAGCTATAATGGCTCAATATATTCTCATGCATCAGTAATGCGAAGAATATTTGAGTTTAACAAAAACATTGTTCAAGTTGGGATAAGAGCGCAATGTAAGGAAGAAGCTGATTTGATTAAAAAAGAAAATATTAAAACATTTTATGCAAGAGATATTCGCCAGTCAAAATATGGGAAAAAGTGGCAGAAAGAAGTTATCGAAAATCTATCTAAACATGTTTATATCACCTTTGATATTGATGGATTAGATCCATCCATTGTCCCAGCAACTGGAACGCCTGAACCTGGCGGTCTGTTTTGGGATGAGACACTAGACTTAATAAAGCAAGTCGGAAAGGAAAGAAATATTGTTGGATTTGATTTAGTTGAACTTGCTCCTTCAAAATATCACACTGCATCGAATTTTATTGCAGCAAAATTAGTTTATAAAATGTTAAATTATACTTATCAATAATCGTAGGTGTTGAATTGCAAAGGATAAAAAACATATTACTGCTTTTATTAACCTTTACCAGTTTTATTCTACCGCAGAATAATAAAGTATATGTAGGAACTATTGAAGGTGATATTGATCTCGGTCTTGCTCCATATGTACGCAGAGTTGTTTCTGAGGCAGAGGAAGCAAATGCAGGTGTAATAATATTTAAAATTAATACATTTGGCGGTAGAGTCGATGCTGCTACTCAAATAAAAGATGCAATTATAAATTCTCAACTTAAAACAATAGCATTTATTGATAAGAGAGCAATTTCAGCTGGCTCTTTAATAGCACTGTCATGTGATGAAATAGTAATGGTTCCTGGTGCATCTATAGGTGCCACTACTGTTGTTGATCAGACAGGGAAGAAACAAGCAGAAAAAGCTCAATCATACATGCGTTCAGAAATGCGTTCAACAGCTGAGCGTACTGGCAGACGTACAGATATAGCTGAAGGGATGGTTGATGAAAGAGTTGAAATAGAAGGATTAGTTGACAGTACACAACTTATTACATTAACTTCAAAAGAAGCATGCGGTTATGGTATTGCTGATACAACTTTATCAACCCTTGATGAAGTACTAAATTATGCTGATCTAAAAGATGCTGAAATAATAAAAATTGATATTGACTGGGCAGAAAGTGTTGTCAGATTTATAAATCATCCAATCATCACTTCCATTTTAATGATGGTTATTATGGTCGGTATGTTCATGGAAATAAAAACCCCAGGTTGGGGAGTTCCGGGAACAGCTTCTCTCATTGCTTTAGCGCTCTTTTTCGGTGCTGGATACATTCTCGAAATTGCTTCTATAATAGATATATTACTATTTGTTGCTGGTGTCTTACTATTGCTTGTTGAAGTATTTGTTATTCCAGGATTCGGTGTTTTTGGTATTGCTGGTATAGTTCTAATGGTAGCAGGATTATTCATGGGATTGGTCTCAGATTTTCCTTTAGTAGATGGAGAAATTTTGTCCACAGCTATAATGCAATTAGCTGGATCATTTATACTTAGTGGAATATTGATATTTTTACTTGCCAAATCACTTCCCAAAACAAGAGTATGGAATAAACTTATACTAAAAGATAATATTGAGGAGAAATCTGGCTATGCAGCAAATAAAAAGTTTAGTCATTTAATTAAAAAAGAAGGTGAAGCTTTAACAGATCTTAGACCAGCCGGGACAGTGATAATAAATGAACGAAGATATGACGTTGTAACCCAAGGCGAGTATATTGAAAAAGGGAGTAAGATCAGAGTTATTGAAATTGAAGGTTCAAAAATTGTTGTTAAAGTGACTTAAAGAGAAAGTTTAAGTTCACAATTCATTTCTATTAAGAAAAGCAGTTTAATTTATTCCACTAACCACCTTAATTACTAATGGAATTCTAAATAGCCAGTTGTGTTAAAATATAAGTTGCTTGATTAAGTTATTTTTCATACTTTATAATCGTCAAGCAATGAGGAGTTTTGATGCTACTTCTGCTCAATATATTGCTCATTTTTATTACTACTACTGTTAATACAACAGGTCAATCCAATAAAATCATTGTCCTAAATGCAGAAAGTGCAGTTCATCCCGCCTTAACAGATTACATACAAACCGGAATTGAAAAAGTAAAGGAGATAAAAGCTGAATGCTTGATTATTCAGTTAAATACTCCTGGTGGATTATTATCTTCAACAAGAAATATTGTATCAGAATTTCTTCAATCTGAAATCCCAGTTGTAATTTATGTGTCACCATCAGGGGCGCAAGCTGCTTCAGCTGGAGTGTTTATCACTATGGCTAGTCACATAGCTGCAATGGCTCCAGGTACAAATATCGGGGCAGCTCATCCCGTATTTTTACAAGGAGTACAAGATACAATATTGATGGAAAAAGCAACAAATGATGCAGCGGCTTTTATTAGAACAATCAGTGAAAAGCGAAAACGTAATGTCCAATGGGGTGAGGATGCTGTAAGAAAAAGTTTGTCAATAACTGAAACTGAAGCTTTAGAGTTGAATGTAATTGATCTTATTGCAAAAGATGTAAATGAACTGGTAGAGCTAATTGACAGCACTGAAATTGAGACAACCGCAGATACTAAAATAATTATCACCAAAGATGCTGAAATCATTTACTTAAATATGACAATTATTCAAAGGCTTCTTAGTATTTTAAGTGATCCAAACATTGCATACATCCTATTAATGCTTGGTATATACGGATTATTCTTCGAACTATATAATCCTGGAGCTATATTTCCCGGTGTTATTGGGGCATTCTGTTTAATACTAGCATTTTATTCAATAAATGTATTACCCGTTAATTATGCTGGATTAGCGCTAATACTTTTAAGTGTTGTATTATTCATTCTGGAAGTTAAAATTGTTAGTTATGGTATGCTGACAATTGGTGGAATTGTTTCGTTATTAATGGGATCATTAATGTTAATTGATCCTGATTCAATACTTGAAGCAATGGAGATATCTATGGAACTAATAATAATAGTAGTTGTGCTTACTACTCTATTTTTTGCATTTGCTATCACGTTCGGAATCAAAGCTCAGAAGAGGAAGCCCACAACTGGAATAGAGGGATTGATCGGAGAAAGGGGAGTAGCAATAACAAAACTTTCTCCATTAGGAGAAATTAAAGTGCATGGAGAGTTTTGGAGCGCAGAAAGTGTAGAAGGAATAATTTCAAAAGGTGAAAACGTTGAGGTAATAGGGATAGATAAGTTAAAAGTAAAAGTTAAAAAAGTAATATTCTCTTGATGAAATAATTAACAATTAAGGAGGAGAAAATGCATGAAATGTCAATGTCAGTATATATAGGGACAGGTGTAACTTTTCTAATTATTCTTCTAGCAAGCGCAATAAGGATATTACGAGAGTATGAAAGAGGTGTGATTTTTCGTTTAGGAAGATTAATTGGAGCAAAAGGGCCGGGGTTAATAATCTTAATTCCAATTGTAGATAGAATGGTAAAAGTAAGTCTTAGAACTTATGTTATGGATGTTCCTCCTCAAGATGTTATAACAAAAGACAATGTTTCATTAAAGGTTAATGCAGTTGTATATTTTAGAGTAATGCAAGCAGAGAAAGCAATTGTTGAGGTAGAAAGATTTCTCGATGCAACTTCGCAAGTTTCTCAGACTACATTAAGAAGTGTGCTGGGGCAATCACAGTTAGATGAGCTTTTAGCAGAGCGTGAAAAGATAAATCAAAAACTTCAGAAAATAATTGATCATCAAACTGAACCCTGGGGGATCAAAGTATCTAATGTTGAAGTTAAGCATGTTGACTTACCTCTTGAGATGCAGAGAGCAATGGCTAAACAAGCTGAAGCAGAAAGAGAGAGAAGAGCAAAGGTAATTCATGCAGAAGGAGAGTTCCAGGCAAGTCAAAAATTGAGTAACGCAGCTGAAATAATTAGTGAAAATCCAATGGCGCTTCAATTAAGGTTTTTACAAACGTTAGCTGAAGTTGCTTCAGAGAAAAATTCAACTACAATATTTCCGGTTCCAATTGATTTACTCAAACCATTTATGGAGAATTACGGTAAAAAGGGTGACACATAATTTTGGTGGTTATGAAAAAATTTGTAATTATTTAAGAAAATGAAATTATCCAATAATAGATAATGAGATTTTAGATGAAAAAATATTTTGCAGAAGAATATCTATTAAGTCAATTTAAGGTTAATTCAATAATTATTGGTGGTTTACTAGTTTTAACTGGCTTTACAGCAATAGTATTACCCGAAATTACTTCACTAACACTATCTTATATTCTTGGATGGCTGCTCGTAATAAGTGGAATAATTTCAGCTTATCATGTTGTACAGAGCTACAATGCTCAATGGATAGCCTGGTTAAAACCATTCTCGCTTGCCATAATAGGTATATTACTTTTATTCTATCCTATAACCGGTGTCGCTGCAGTTGGATTATTACTGATAATTTATTTCCTATTTGATGGTTTTGGCGGTATTATGCTTGGACTTGAATTCAAACCTATAAAAGGTTGGGTTTGGATGCTTGCAAATGGAATAATATCTTTTCTACTGGCTGCTATTTGTATAATTGGTTGGCCATTTAGCTTTGTTTGGCTTGTCGGTTTAATGGTAGGGATCAGTCTTCTATTTGATGGTATTGCTATGATAATAATTGGGAACTCAATAGGGGACTATTTTGTGGGTGAATAATTATCAAACAATGATAATTGAAATAATTACATTTCAATTATATTTGACAATCATCTCACCTTTTCATAAGTTCATTTTATAATTGTATAGTTAAATAATCCACTTTTTCTGAGTATCGCTTTATTTTTCTATCCAATAATTATAGTGCTTCTTTAAGGAAAATAGATAAAATATAGTTGAATAGATTATTGAATATCTTAATATATAGCTTTAGGATTTTTTTCATCATTATATCATAATATAAATCATTTATGATTTCTATAAATGGTTCAAAGGAGGCAATATGATTTTTTTTGGTAAGTCATTGAAAAATTTATTTTTTATTATTCTTATCATTACTCTACCGTTATTAGGGCAAACTGATTATGAAGAACAACTACCGATAAATCCTGATGTGACAATCGGAGAACTTGAAAACGGCCTTAAATATTATATTAAAGAGAATAAGAAACCAGAAAATAGAGCAGTACTCTGGTTAGCAGTAGATGCTGGATCTGTTCTCGAAGAAGATAATCAGCAAGGTCTTGCTCATCTTGCTGAGCATATGGCATTTAATGGTACCAAGAATTTTAAGAAACATGAAATTATTGATTATCTAGAATCTATCGGTATGAAATTCGGTCCAGAAATTAACGCTTATACAAGTTTCGATAAAACAGTATATATGCTGCAAGTCCCGAGTGATAGTACTGAATTGCTTGAAAAAGGTTTTGATATCTTGGAAGATTGGGCATTTAATATCAGCTTTGATGACGAAGAAGTTGATAAAGAAAGAGGAGTAGTTATAGAAGAATGGCGGCTTGGACGCGGAGCTCAAATGAGAATGCTGGATAAACAATTCCCAATTTTATTTAAAGATTCAAAATACGCCAAGAGACTACCTATTGGGAAAAAAGAAGTTCTTGAAACATTCAAATATGAAACTCTAAATAGTTTTTATGATGAGTGGTATCGTCCAGACTTGATGTCTGTAATTGCGGTAGGTGATTTTGATAAAAACTGGATAGAAAAAATTATTAAGAAGCATTTTGGTAATGAACCCAGAAAGCAAAATCCAAATGAAAGAATAATTTATGAAGTACCAGACCACAAAGAAGTGTTATTTGCTATAGCAACTGATCCTGAGGCAACTAGGACTCAAGTCAGTTTGTATTTTAAACAAGATGTTGAGCAACAGACTAATATAGGAGATTATAGAAAACATATAATCTCCTATATTTATAATGATATGGTAAACCTACGACTACAAGAATTGTCTAAAGAAGCTGATCCACCATTCATATATGCTTATTCAGGTCAAGGGAGGTTTGTTAGATCTAAGGATATTTATTTTATTGGTTCTCTTGTTAAAGAAGGTGGAATTGAACGAAGTCTTGAAACATTGCTTACCGAATCAGAGAGAATTAAAAAGCACGGATTTACACAATCAGAATTTGATAGAACAAAGATAGCTTATTTAAGAAGATTGGAGAAAACACTGGCGGAAAAGGATAAAACGGAATCGAGAAGGTTTGCTCAAGAATGTTTGAATCATTTCCTTCAAAACGAACCAATGCCGGGAATAGAAAATGAATTTAAGTATACGAAAAATCTATTACCCGGTATTTCTGTTGAAGAAGTAAACAAAATATCAAATAAATATATCCGTGATGATAACCTTGTTATTTTAGTTAATTCTCCAGAAAAGGAAGGTATGAAAGTCCCAACTGAAGAAGAATTATTAGCAATATTTAAAGTGGTTGAGAATAAAAAAATCACCGAATATGTTGATAAAGTTTCTGATGACCCACTACTAGCCAATGTACCTGAATCCGTTGCGATTGTTAGTGAAAAACAAATAAATGAAATTGGAAGTACAGAAATTAAATTGAATAATGGTATTACAGTAATACTAAAACCCACTGATTTCAAGAACGATGAGATACAGTTTAAAGGTTTTAGTCTTGGTGGTAGTTCACTTGTATCAGATGAAAACTATGTTTCAGCAAATGTTTCTACATCACTTTTAAGAGAAAGTGGTATTGGCCAGTTTTCATCAGTGGAATTACAGAAAAAATTAGCCGGTAAAATTGTAAGAGTTAATCCTTTTATTGGAAATTTAACAGAAGGTGTTTCAGGTAGTGCTTCAATACAAGATATGGAGACTATGTTTCAATTAATATACCTCTATTTTACATCTCCAAGATTTGATAGCTCATCATGTCAATCATATATTACGAAAATGAAAGGATTTATTGAAAACAGAAGTGTTAGTCCAGAAGCTGCTTTTTATGATACAGTGAATGTGACTATGACACAGTACCATCACCGAACTAGACCGTGGAGTACAGAACTGCTTGACGAGATTGATATGATTCAGGCTGAAAAAATATATAAAGAGCGATTTGCCGATGCGAGTGATTTTAAATTTGTTTTTGTTGGTAATTTTAAGATTGATGAAATTAAACCGTTAGTACAAACTTATCTTGGAAATCTATCTGTTCAAAATAAAGATGAAGCTTGGAGTGATCCTGGTATACATCCTCCAGATGGAGTAATTAGTAAAAGCGTTCTAAAAGGGATTGAGGAAAAAAGCAGAGTGCAAATTGTTTTTACCGGACCATTCGTATGGAGTAAAGAAAATGATTTTATCCTTGATTCTATGATCGACATGTTTAATATAAAGTTGAGAGAAGTATTACGAGAAGATAAAAGCGGTACTTATAGTATTAGAGTAAGAGGAGGTGGATCAAAAATCCCAAGAGAAGAATATCGAGTTGATATATCATGGGGATGTGATCCTAATAGGATAGATGAATTAACAGATGCAGTTATGGAACAAATAGACAGCCTTAAAATTCAACCACTTAAAGAAATATACGTAACAAAAGTAAGAGAAACTCTTTTGAGAGAACATGAAATCGAATTGAAAGAAAATAAGTATTGGGTAAACTATTTATATAATAATTACTTGTATGATAGAGAAATGTCAGAGGTATTAACCTATCCAGATTTATACCGCACACTAAATGCTGAAGCGGTACAAAAAGCTGCACAAAAGTATTTTAATATGGATAACTATGTTAAAGTAGTATTAAAGCCAGAAAACGCAAAAAATAAAGAGAGTGAATAAATAAGAATTTAGAGTAAACTTTTTAAGCAGTTCATCAGTAAGATATCAATTATTAGTGAGGATCCCGATTAAGGGATTCTCACTATATTTTTATAATTTCAATTCAATTATATTCTTATTCGTAGTATTATCAGTTCTTTTTCCTTTAACTGGTTTTTGTGAGGCGTCTAGACCCTCCATTTCCATTACTAATTGCATATTTGTTGTAGTTTCTGAATGCGTAATCAAGCCTGTAGTGTTATTAAAAGTGATCAAACCACTGCCTGATACAACTGGATCGTAGAAATAGTACCTAACACCTTGTTCTGTTGCTTCATGACTTCCCATCCAATTTATTGATAATCCAGCACTTATCATGGCAGTTGTGTCTAATTCACTAGTTTCAATATTTCCAATTTGAAATGATGCTACGTTTTCAACATTAAACATGGCAATTTTTGAATTAAATCTTTTTTCCCAATTAGAATTAATACCAACTGCTTCTTCGGGGAATTGCCTAAATAGTTGTTCAGAGAGGGGGAGAAGTGCAGCTTCTTTAAATTCACTGATTAATTGTTTTCTGCTATCAGCAGTGATTTTATCTTTTTGCTGTTGAATATCAATTAGTTCATCAACTATGCTGTCCAATTCTTTTATGTCAACAATTTCACCTAATTCAGATACAATAATTGTAAAAGTTTTTCTCTTGATCGCTTCATACTGAGCAAACATAATTCTTTCCTGTGTACTATAAATGTATTTAGAATCATATATTATTTTTTCCCCATTGATCGTACCTTCAGAAATTATTGATCGAATTGTAAAATCAATAACAGCATTTTTATTTTCGTCAATTCTTTTGACTTTTAGATTTACTAAATAATTCACATTTTGAGATGTATTCATTATGATTGTAGAATCACCTTCAATCTGCTGATTATTTTCGGAGATTGTTGTGAGCTTATAGTTGAGTTCATCATTACGTTTGAACTTATATCGCAATTTAACTCTATCTGCTTCCGGAGTTGTAATTAGATTACTATTTACACTTTGAGTAGTATCTAATTGTGTTTTTGATTTATCCTCTTTCTGCTGTGAACATGCACCAAAAACTATTGCTAGAAGTAAATATACAATCAATCTTTTCATATCATTTCCTGCTAATAAAGTAAATATTTTTCTCTTAAAAATTTAAATTGTTTAATATCTGATTCCCATTTTTGAAAGATTTTGGTGGGGGAGTCGTTATTATTGATCATCTCACTTAAATACTCGTTCCCAAATAATTTATTCAGCCAATTTTTTCGGTACTTGAAATCATCAGGGTAAAGTTTATGAATTGCCGCAAGTGTTGTTATTCCAAACCTCAAAGCATTGATCTTTTTCTTATCAATTACTTTTATCGAAATACCATTACAGATTACATTTTTATATTTTGGATTGGTCGACATATTTTCTATTGAGGTTGGAGTAAATGTGATAGTGGATAATTCTATACCATTATGATTAAAATTATTCAATTCATTCAATAATTCATCTGAATTAATATATGGTGCACCAAATGTTAGAAAAGGGGAATGGGTACCTCTTCCTTCAGAAACATTAACTCCTTCTAACAAACACATTCCTGGGTAAAGTAAAGCAGTATTTAATGATGGAATATTCGGGGAAGGATTTATCCATGTTAAATTGAAAACATCAAAGAATAATTCTCTGTCCCACCCAGTCATTTCAACAACTGTTAAATCGGCTTTTAGATGATTTTCTCCCAACCAACCTTCAGAATTAAATAATGTTGCTAATTCACCGATTGTCATTCCGTGTTGAATAGGAATAGGTGCAATTGCTACAAATGATTTATATTTTTCCTCTCTTATTGGTCCGTCAACCGTTATTCCATTTATGGGATTTGGTCTATCTAATACTATTATAGGAATTTGGTTTTCAGCAGCAGCAATTAATGAGTAATAAAGTGTTGATATATATGTATAATATCGTGCTCCAATATCTTGAATATCAAATATTATGATATCAACATCTTTAAGCATTTCTTTAGTTGGTTTTCGGTTTTTACCATAAAGAGAATATATCGGGATATTTGTTTTAGTATCAACACCGTCTTTAATAGAGTGACCATCTGGAGCGTCACCTCTTATACCGTGCTCCGGGGCGAAAAGTGCTTTGATTTGCACATTATCTAGATTATATAAAGTATCAACTAGATGAATCCCATTACTTAGAATTGCAGAATGGTTAGTAACAATACTAACATTTTTTTCTGCGATTAAATAAAATTCATCAGAAACTAACCTATCAGCACCAAGAGAAATAAATGCTTTCTGAGATATAACATTAGAAGACAGTAAATAAAATATTATAATAAAAGATATTAGTATTGTTTTCATAACCTATATTATAGCATTAAAAAGTAATCATTCGAATTATCTATCAGTCTTAATCGATATAATTTTCTAATAATTCCTTTCTTGAGAAGAAATGGGAAATTTCTTTTGCCGCATTTTCATCGGAATCAGAACCATGAACAATGTTTTGTTCAATACTTTCTGCATATAGTTTTCTAATTGTTTCGTCTTCAGCTTTAGAAGGATCAGTTGCTCCGATCAGTTTTCTGAAATCCTCAACGGCATTCTCTTTTTCAAGAGCGATAGGAACACAAGGACCGGATGTCATATAAGCTAATAAATCATTGAAAAATGGACGTTCTTTATGAATCTCATAAAATCCACCGGCTGATTCATTTGTTAGACGAACCATTTTTATAGCCTTTATTTTAAAACCAGCTTCATTTATCTTTTCTATTACTTGACCAATTAGATTTTTCCGAACACAGTCCGGTTTTAATATTGCTAATGTTCTATTTGACATTTAATTACCTCCAATATAAAAATTGTTGTGAATAAAATAATACCGGATTCTACATGTGTAAAATCCGGTAGGAAATAAATAATTAAAAGCGCTTTATCCTTGAAGTGCTTTCTTCATCGTAATACCAATTTCAGCAGGGGATTCAACTACTTTTATTCCAGCACGCTTCATAGCTTTCATCTTTTCTGCAGCTGTACCTTTACCGCCAGAAATTATCGCTCCTGCGTGTCCCATCCTCCGTCCGGGAGGAGCAGTTCTTCCGGCTATAAAACCTACAACAGGCTTTTTAACATTTTTCTTAATATAAGCGGCAGCTTCTTCTTCAGCACTACCTCCAATTTCGCCGATCATTACTATACCCTCGGTATTTGGATCCTCATTAAAGAGTTTAATGATATCAATAAATTGTGATCCAATTACGGGATCACCACCAATACCTACACAGGTCGATTGACCAATTTTTAATTCGGTTAATTGTTTAACTGCTTCGTAAGTTAGGGTTCCACTACGAGATACAACCCCTACTTTCCCTTTTTTATGGATGAAGCCCGGCATAATGCCAATTTTTGCTTTACCAGGTGAAATTACTCCAGGACAATTCGGACCAATCAATGTAATATCTTTATCTCTGATCACATCGTAAACCCTTACCATGTCATTAGCAGGAATACCTTCAGTTATACAGACAATTAACTTAATTCCAGCATCAGCAGCTTCTAAAATTGCGTCAGAAGCAAAAGCTGGGGGAACAAAAATTGCAGATGCATTTGCTTTCTTATTTTTGACAGCATCAGCAACAGTGTTGAATATTGGAATACCGTTAAAATCTTTTCCACCTTTCCCAGGTGTTACACCAGCAACAACGTTAGTGCCATACTCAACCATTTGCGATGTGTGAAAAGATCCTTCACTCCCAGTAATCCCTTGTACAACAACTTTTGATTTTTTATCGAGTAGGATACTCATAATTCTTTCCTTATTTATTTATACTATAAAATATTTATCAAAACATACTAAAAAACTTGATTTAACTTTATTCAATTCAATGGTTTGGGTGGATTATCAACACTCATGTCTTTGAATTTATCTTCAAGCTTTTGTGGATCGTGAATTAATGTCGGTAGACATTGTGTGCATATCCAAGTTGAAGTTTGTGAATAAGTTATTGCAACTAAGGGGACAATATTTTCGTCTCTGTTACAGCTTATGCAATTAAATATTTGTTTTTGTTCTTCCATGATTTATCCTAAAATTGTGTTAAGGTTTTAACAGTTCTTAATAAAAAGTCTTCTTGAAATTGATTAGCTAAAAATTGGACACCAATTGGTAATTTATTTGAATCTAGTCCAATTGGAATATTAATAGCTGGAATACCAGCTAAATTCGCTGATGTAGTATAGATATCACTCAGATACATTTGCATAGGATCAGAAGTTTTTTCCCCAATCTCAAATGCTGTCGAAGGAGAAGTAGGAGTAAGAATTAAATCCACATCTGAAAAGGCTTGGTTAAAATCTTCCTTAATTAGTCTTCTTACCTTTTGAGCCTTTTTGTAATATGCATCATAATATCCAGATGAAAGAACGTAAGTTCCTAGCATTATTCTACGCTTTACCTCCTCACCAAAACCGCTACTTCTGGAAAGCGTATACATATCATTTAAATCACTAGGTTCGTCAACTCTAAAACCATATCTAACGCCATCATATCTTGAAAGATTAGCTGAAGCTTCTGCAGTTGTTAAGATGTAGTAAGTAGCAATTGCATAATCGTTATATTTTAAATGTATATCAATTGTTTCAACGTTTTTGGAAGAAATGTTTTTTATATACTGCTCAATTTTAGTTCGTACTTCTTTGTCTAATCCATCAGAAAAATATTCTTGGGGGATACCAATTCTAATTTTTTTAGAATTTTCTGACTTAATTTTAAATTCAGGAGCAGGTTCATCAATGCTAGTTGAATCATAATTGTCTTTACCCGAAATTACATTCATAACTGCAGCAATATCATCAATATTATTTGCAAATGGTCCTATTGAATCGAATGATGATGCGAAGGCAGTTAATCCATATCTT
>JBDLIN010000092.1:0-13588 GCA_039714835.1 Bacteroidota bacterium
ACCGCTTCCATCTGTTAAAACTGAATTGCTGGCTGACCAACCTTTATCCTCATCAAATTTAAAGTGAGCTACTATCTGGGGATCGGTTAAATCACCGTAACTTTCTGCCATCGCTGCAATTTCTTCAGAGCCCAATGCATAATTGAACATCTTCAATTCATCCATCTTGCCGGTACTTGCCTTATCCAATGTTTGACGATTTCCTATTATCAGTGGTATGTCCGGCGCTGAAATTGTGTGTACTGTAGCATCCACTGATCCGCCGATAAATTCACCATTTACATATATCTTGATAGAATCTATGCTGCGGTCCCGTACACAAGTTATGAGGCCCCAGTTATTTGGTGCTATATAATCCATTAAACTCGGAATTCTGTAAACAACATTTTTCGATCCGTCATTTAATCTGAATCGTAAATCATTTGCATTGCTAAATATTTCATAAAGCACGGAGCCAGTCGAGCGGGTTACAAAAGACTCGAAACCCGTGTTACCATAATCCGGCGCTTGCAAAAACGATATTGAAAAACTTTCTGTTGAATCAATTTGATAAATCACATTATCGGCTACTTCGATATGGCCGGCGCTATTTCCTTCCGTATTTTGAATGGCATTGCCTACAAGTCCTTTTATCCATGTTTCTGATGGAGTTAAGTCTTTTAATATACCATAACCGCTTCCATCTGTTAAAACTGAATTGCTGGCTGACCAACCTTTATCCTCATCAAATTTAAAGTGAGCTACTATCTGGGGATCGGTTAAATCACCGTAGTTTTCATGCATCGTTGCGATTTCTTCGGAACTCATAGCATAATTTAGGATTTGAACATCATCCATCTTACCCTTGAATGGCCAGTTGGATTTTTCATTATTTCCAATGATCAAAGGCTGACCGTCGGTGGCGATATTGCCGTTGCAATTATCCACTATATCGCCTACAAGTTGACCATTGACGTATGTTTTTAATGTTGAATCTGCACGATTCCTAACACATACAAAATGAGACCATGAGTTTGGTTTCATATAGGAACTGACATTATTATTTACCATTGGTCGATTCACGTTATCATCAACCGCGAATCGCAAATCATTTCCAATCATGAACACTTCATAATGATGGCCATTCCAGCCTTCTGCCTCATCAACACCTCGGGCGCCCTTCATCAGAAGCATCCTATTCCCTTCAGCTGCAGTCACTAACATTGAGATTGAAAAACTATTGGTCGAATCCATGTTGAGATGTGCAGCGTCTTTAACTTCGATGCGGCTAGTGCTTTCGCCAGAACTAAAATCGATCGCTTTACCATCGTGACCTTCTACCCATGCATCTGCTGGTGCTATATCCATTAATATACCATAACCGCTTCCATCAGTTGAAACTGCATCACTGACTGCCCAGCCTTTTCCATCATCCATTTTCCAATGTGCTGTTAATTTTGGATCAGTTAAATCACCGTAGTTTTCATGCATCGTTGCGATTTCTTCGGGACTCACTGCATAATTAAACATTTTAACATCATCCATTGAACCACCATATGTCTGATCTGCTGTAAGACTAGCCCCTAGACGTAGAGGAGTTCCAGAAACAGATATTGGACCAGTTGTATTGTCATTGTAATCTAAAGCAAGTTCTCCGTTCCAGTAGATTTTCATTGTAGAATCTGAACGATCGCGCACACATACAACATGTGACCATTGATTTACCTTTATTAGGGAATTCGCACCATCGATACGTGCTTTTGTCATTGTTGCACCATCTTTAACTTCCCATTGGAAATTAGTTCCTGCTGTACGTATCCAGTAATATACTCCACCTTCTCCTTTTGATAAAAGATAATTCTGACCACCGCGTCCGTACGCATACATATCTTTTATTAACATAGAAATAGAAAAGCTCTCATTTGAATCCGGATTTAATACATCATGATCAGCAATTTCAATATGACCACTTACATTTTCTGCACCAAAATCTATAGCATTACTATCTACGCCAGGAATCCAATTGTCATCGATTAGATCAATCAGAGTTCCATCTAACGCATTTATTTCCTCTGTGGCAACAGTTCCACTTCCTTCATCCAATTTCCAGTGAGCAGTAAGCGAAGATGGGGCTGGCTCGGATAAAGGAAGTCCAGCAGGTACATCAACATAATTACCGGCCTCAAGTAAATTAGTGCCATCGGTCTGACCATTTGAAGTTGCTAAACTTAATGGGCCATCATCTAACGATGGTAATTCAGTATTGTCTTCAAATTGGAAATAAAAAACCGTATTTGCATCAGTGCCCAATGGGGCAGTAGTTGAAGGAGTAAAACCTGAAGTGTCATAAATTGCAGCATTAGAAAATTTCACTTCATCAATCAAAGAAGTTGTTGCACCTGAAAACCAACTGTCCTGGCCGCCAACAACACACGGAGTTGTACCTGCACTCATTGCTAATACGGTGTTGCTTGCTTTCTTTTCACCATCTGCAAAGATCTTTGTATCAGTACCTTCTCTAACTACTGCAACATGGTGCCATTTATTTAATGATAATACACCTGTACTGATTAGATCAGCAGTAGCTTGTAGATCAAAGCGAACACTGCTAGAAGTAATATAAAATTGCCATACATCCGCTCTATCAACAATAAATCTCGAAGAAGCATTATCCTCATCAATATACACCCATGCTTCAACAGTAAAATCACCGGTGACATCTAATGCTTCATTATCATCAACTCTAAAAACGCCGCCATTTGGGCTGCTGCTAAAAGCATAATTATTGGCAACTTGAGCATAGATTTGGGTACTAATTAAAATACCTAAAATAATTGTTAGTAACTTATACTTCATAATTTCCTCCATGTGAGTTTATAATTTATTTTTAAAGAGATATTATTTTTTAATAATGGCAAAACATAAGTTAATCTACTTGAGTAAATGGTCTTTGACTTGTAAGAATCAATTAGAGAAAGTAGTATTATAATTGTATTTAATAATAATATATTTATAAGAATTATTTCATTATTATATAACAAGTTATTTTGTCCTAGTATAGTTAAAAATTCAAGCCTTACACGTGTAAGTTATGATTATTAAGTTAGTGAAAATCAGTACTATTATCAAATAAAAATTAATATATATATTATAAATAATTTTCATTCACCTTTTCACCAGGTTTATTGTCAAATACTGCATACAAATTGACGATGATAAAGTATTAATCAAAAAAAACTGAATTGATTATTTTTATTTTAGTCAAATATAAACTCCCCATTTTCAACTGACCAATCCAGCCCGAAAAATCCTACAGCACTTAAACCGTTTTCCTTTGATGTGAGAATTTTAGAATTAAATACAGTGACATCTGGAAATGAAGCTCCTGGTTTCAAGAATGGACGCATATATGTCAGTTTACCACCCTCAATCCCAGTTCCCGCAATTACACCAACTAAATTCTTCCCGGTTCCTTTTCTGGGATAAACAAAATAGCATGCTAGGTCTTCTCCACTAACAGCTTTATCATTTATTTTTACTTCTGTGTTTGTAACTGTAATTGGACAATTATTAAGTAAAATCTGATATGCAGAATTCTGATCACTATTTCCAAATAGTAAAATATTGCTATTTGGATATTTTGCTAGATCAAAATCTTTATCAGCTATAACCTCAATCGATCCATTACCATTATACCAAAACATCTCTGCATCATATCTAGCTTTGACTAATACCATCTTATTTTCTTCTTTTGACCCATTTGTTCCATAAACAAAAACCACATTATCTCGGAATAGATCTTTGAAAGAACCGTATCGCTGAGGCTGTTTCTGTGTCGATTCAAGTTCATCCTTTACGAGCCACTTCCCTTCTTCATTTTTAAGAAATATTTTTTCTCCATTTGAGGAATTAGAAATCACTTTATCATTTACACTGAACTCAACTTTAGTCCCTTCTTCTAATCCTAAACATTTAGTATTAATGGAAAATGTTTTTACATTATCTGTTTTAACTCTAAATAAATTTACGTTTGGAACAAACTCAACATCAATATTACTGAAATCAAATTGTTTCTCTTGCTGTTCTATTGCCACCCAATAATTTTTTGATGCAATATTAGGTGCCGCTGTTGTGAAATTTATTTTTTGAATTCTATTTAATGAACGGGAATGTCTAGCATAGAAATCAAACAAAGGTCTCCAATCAACACAATCTGCTCCAGGCCTTACAGTATCAATATCCCACCAATGCTCTTTACCAGGTTCAAAGTGATAATCAAAGTCCTTATGGAATGTTTCCAATTTTCTGATCATGCTCTTAGCCTGTGATGGACTTACAACACTATCAGCATCTCCATGAATAATATAGACTCCTAACTGAGCATAATTAGTAGCTAATGTATATGTATCACTCTGCTTAGCTGCTCTTGTAAATAATTTATAATCATCATTGAACTCAGTATCACGGTTTCTATAGCGATAACTCCACATAGATATCCATCCTGCACTTGGTCCAATTGCTGCAAACTGATCAGGATAATTTGCACCAATATGCCATGTTCCATGACCACCCATTGAATGACCGGTCAGATACACCCTATTTTCATCAATATTGAATTTTTTCTTAGCAATGTTCAATACCTCTAAAGCATCTAATCGCCCTATATCTTCCCAGTTGAATCCGTAAGGTCTCCTATTTGTAGGAGCAACTATATGACCCCAACTTTTATTAGAATAAGACCCCGCTTGATTAATAGCTTCAACACTAGCTCCATGAACAGATAGGAACAATGCCTGTTTATCTTCAGGATCAGTATTCGTTGAAGCTTTAACTGCATAGTATTGAACACTACCATCAATATCACTTACAAATGTTTGCTTGTAGGCATCCAACTTATCAACACATCTTAATTTTATAACAGCTTCATCTAAAATTTCTCCATCACTAATTAACTGAACAGTTAGAGGAAGATTTTTATCACTACCTGCAGTTCCCTTAAAATCAAATCTTACTTTACGTACTGAAACCGGAATTATCGCGGGAACATTTGTTGTTGTTTCAATACCCTCCGATGTAATGGTTTTTATTTTCACATTTGTCAATGTTTTATTTTGAGCATTAACAACTATCAATCCGCCAAAATCTTCGAATGATTCGTTTTTAAAAACATCCGGCACAGTAAGATCTTTAGTATTAAAGAATGCTGATGATTTGACTTCATGCAGAATTGCTTTTATTTTACCATAGCTAGCTTGGAATAAAAATTCGTTCTTTCCCTTTTTAATTTCAATTGGTAAAAATGAAAAATCAAAATTTGGTTCCCAAGCTGCGAAATCATCTTTCCTTCCATAAATATTACCTATTCGAGGTTCACCATTGATAAAAACATTATAGTATCCTTTCCCTTCCAAAAGCATAATTTTATCTTCAGGAGATTCATACTTATAATAAATGTATGATCCTCTTAGAGATCGGTCAGCAAACCAACCTTCTTTATTCACCTCTACTTCTTTCCATTTTGCATTACTTGTATCCCCTTCTATCGTCTGTCCAACTGCTGGTTCTGACCAAGTTCCTTTCACTAGTTGATTTTCGATGAGATCAACTTGTGCTAAACTTCTTCGTCCAGGAGGATTTACAACTATAGCTAATCCTTTATCAATCAATATTTGTTCTTGTGCAAATAGATTACTTGTTGTCAAAATAAGAGTAATAATTATTGTTAAAGTCCTAATGTTATTTTTCATCGTTATAACTCCGTTCTTCTATTAAACCATCTTGATAAATTATCAGTTCTGACTCTCCATTTTTACTTTTAAGAATTGCCTCAAACTGTGTAGATGAAGTATTAATTGTAGGAGGCCAATGATAATCATCCAAGTTTTTATTACAGTTAAAATTAAGCTGATTAAAATCGTTTGTGTAAATTCCATTCTTTAATTTATAATCATGTTCAGCAAAGTAGATTTTTCTCATTGCCCATTTTGCATCTTCAATTTTATTATAAAAAAACTCTACTTTATCACTACCAACAATATTATTTGAGAATTGAACGAATCCCCAAGTTTCGGGTGCATGCAGAGCAATTAAACCTTGAGGCGACCACACCCAATTATTTTCAGGATAATGTTTATTGGTTTTGGGATTTATTTTCTTTTCATACTTACCGTCAACTACTTCTGTTTCCCATTCAACGCGTGAAAAATTCACACGCCATTGATCACCATCTTCCGGCGGTGATGATTTACGAGTCATCTCTGATAATGCTTTCCATGGATAAGCTATCTCAACTGTCCATCCTTTATCTTTATCACTTGGATCGTTTATTGTCCCATCTATATAAACAGCGGTTTTCAATCCTTTAATATCCCACCCATTTAAAGCCACATTATAACTATTCTCATCTCTGTAAGGTCTTAATATTAATAAATCCCATTGAGTGTTGAATGCATTAATTTCAAGTTCATAATAATTGTGAGTATCTCCCTCCGGATCAATAAAGACTTCAAAATCATTATCGTAAAATACCACCGCATCACGCTCAGTTAATTTTGCCCATACATGAGGTTCTTCCATTTTCGCTGCGAAATAGAAATATTCATCATCCCAGAGCATTTTAACTCTTGTTTTGTATGTTGGTCTAGGTTTTATATCTCCTTCAATATCGACAAAGTAATTTGTCCATTCAGTTTTTTCCCATAAACTTTCATTCAGCTTACCATCAATCACAAGCGGTTTATCTGCTTTGTAACAAACATAACTTTCCGGATTAAATGGGATTTTACTTTTAGGAAATTCTTTGGGTGCTTGAGTACACATAGACACAGTTATTGCAATCAGTAGAAAAAATATTTTTTTCATTTGTTAATCCCTATTTTTACTTAAATATACTAATCACGATTTGGTTTTCGGATTTATGTTGTCATACCGGTTTGCGTTTTTTGCAATACCGGTATCTGTTTGTTCAATAGATTCCGGTATCACACAAAAAGCGTGTAAACCGGAATGACAGTTAGATGTGTTTCATAATTCCGAAAACTATTTTGCGAATAGTATATTTTTTCATTTTTTATAAATTTTATTCCATTATAATTTCATCAATAAATATCCATGCATTTCCACCAGCCCCTTTATGGAATGGTGGACAAACGGCTACATTTTCAGCATTAAAGTTGATATATCTTGCTTGTACATTTTTTAGTTCTTCGATAAATGTTTTAATTTCGGCTTCGTGGTTTTCTATAACCTCATTTTCACAAATTACAACAGGCTCTGAAAATTCAAGTCCATCTTTAGAAAAAGATACGGTAACTTTCTTTGGTAAGAATATCCATGAATCTTGTCTTTCGAAAAAGTTTGCTGATATTTTATTTAATTCTAATACTTTTCCAAGATCAATCTGTATATCACAATCGACTCCCTCATATCCTTGCCAGAAAGGTTCTCTAAAATCTGTTGAAGCAAAGTTACCGTCAATAATTCCATTCTCTCCACCAGCATTATATTTTGGATGAAAGTTTTCATTCTTAAGGACTCTAGGATAAATAATTCCATCTTTTTCGAAAAATGGATCTGCTTTATCATGAACGATTGATTTTTTGAATAATTTTTCAATAGTTTTAGAAGGTTGAAGCCCTCCTCCGAACACTTTAGCTTTTAGAGTAAAGGAATCGTTTTGAATAATTGGTTTTATATATTTCTGCGATTTTTCAGTCGGCTCTGATCCATCAAGAGTGTATCTGATCTCTATATCAGATCCATAAGCAGTCAGTTCAGCTTTAATTGAATTTGCAAATAATGTCCTACGCGGAGAAATTATTGGTACAAAATTTTTATTATAAACATTTGTTTTAAATTCATCACAGATTTTTGAGTTTGGGCGGTCCTCTTTTTCAACACCGAACTGCTTATTTGGTTCTGCACTCATCTCATATTCAATATTTGAGCCGGAAAGAATGTCGTTGTGTGTGAAATAAGTTTTCCTATATTCTTTACCATTTAACTTTGCCGAATTAATATATTTATTTTCAGAACTGTTATTGTTTGCTGCAATTGTAAAATCTTTTCCATTATTCAAATGAATTGTGACTTTATCAAATATTGTACTCCCGATTGAATATTCATTACTACCTGGAAGGACAGGATAGAATCCAAGAGCACTAAGAGCATACCAGGCTGACATTTGTCCGCAATCTTCATTCCCGCATAATCCATCTCTGCCAGAATGGAAAAACTGATCCATAATTTTTCTTGTAATATATTGCGTACTCCAAGGATAACCGCAGTAGTTATACAGATATGAAATGTGATGACTTGGTTCATTCCCTTGTGCATATTGACCTATTAAACCAGTTACATCGGAAGGCATATGATATTTCTCTTTGTCAGTTTCCACAGTAAATAAGGAATCGAGTTTCTCTTTAAATAGTTTGTCTCCTCCCATCAAATCAATTAATCCGGTAACATCTTGAGGAACAAACCATGTATACTGCCACGAGTTACCTTCAGTAAACTCACCGGAACCTAAGAAAGATGGAGCAATTGGGTCAAAATTTTCTTTCCAAAAACCACTGTTATATCTCCCACGCATAAACTTCGTTTCATTATCAAACACATTTCTATAATTTTTTGCACGAGACATAAAATATTTATAGTCTTCTTCTTTCCCTAATTGTTCTGCCATTACAGCTATACACCAATCATCATACGCATATTCAAGGGTTGTAGATACAGCATCATCAGCTTTATCCATTGGAATAAATCCCATTTCCTTGTAATACTCTAAACCCCTCTCATCTCTCATAGCACTACTTACCATTGCCTCGTAAGCTTTGTCAATATCAAAGTTTCTAATCCCTTTCATATATGCATCAACAATAACTGGAATCGAATGATAACCGATCATTGTCCAAGTTTCATTGGCAGCTAATTCCCAAACTGGTAGCACTCCACTCTCTTCATATTTTGCTATAAGAGATTTTATTAAATCTGTTGTTAACTCTTCATCCAGAATGGTTAGTAATGGATGAAGCGCTCTGAAAGTATCCCACAATGAAAAGACAGTATACATATTAAAACCATCTGCAATCTTGACTTTTCCATCCATACCAACATACTTTTGATCAACATCGCTAAATAGATATGGAGCTAAAAATGTATGATATAGCGCTGTATAATAAGATATTTTCTGATCATCACTTCCTCCTTCAACTTCAATACGACTGAGCAGTTTATTCCATTCTGCATTCGCTTCATTTCTGGATTTATCAAAATCCCAATGTGGAATTTCAGCATTCAGATTTTTTTTAGCTCCTTCGAGACTTACGTGTGATATTCCAATTTTAGTTAATAATAATCCATTGTTTGATAAATCAAATTTTAAGCTGGCTTTAACTGAACGTCCTTCAGCAGATTTATCTTCTGTCCTGTTGTTATCTACTTCTATTATATAATTACTTATATCCTCTGAAAACTCTGCATAAAAATAAACAGTATGTCTTTTCGCCCAACCACTTGAAGTTCGATATCCCTCAATTTTATTTTCATCAATAATGTTAATATGAGATTCAATGGTTGCATCTTGCAGCCCATGAAACAAATCAATCATTAGATTTGCTTCTTCTGAAGAATAAGAATATTTATGGAATCCAGCTCTTTTTGCAGCAGTTAACTCAACATTGATTTTGTAATCCTCAAGAAAAACTGAATAATAACCGGGAACCGCTTTCTCTTTTTCACTATTAAATCTTGAACGATATCCCTCACCAGGATTTGCCTTAGAACCTGAATTAAATTTCACTTCACCAGTAAATGGCATAATGAGGATATCACCATAATCACCAACTCCAGTTCCACTAAGATGTGTATGACTAAATCCAATTATTGAATTATCTGTTGCATGATATCCTGAACACCAGTCCCATCCCTCTATTCCAGTATCCGGACTAAGCTGTATCATTCCAAAAGGTAAAGCTGCCCCTGGATAAGTATGACCATGTTCAGCAGTACCAATAAAGGGATTAACATACTTTGTATAATCTTTTTGAGAAAATACTGCATCATGATAAACAAAAAAAAGAATTGAAATTATTATTAACTTTTTCATTTTAATCCTACTTGAAATATTATTTTTCACTTACTAACAGTTCCGTCATCATAAGTATCACGTTCCATAGAACCCAACTGTTTGAACATACGTTTAACATCTTTTATACCCCCAATAGTAAACCAAACTATTGCTAATATTGATGCCCCTATATTTGCATAGATATAAACTTTCCAAAATGACATCCATGATGCATCATCAACCTCTGTAGATAAATTATATACTGTTCCGAAAATGAAAACCAATACCCAAGTTATTGTCCATGCATAAGTTCCAATATATATTATCTTATCACCTCTAGTAAATTCCTTTCCCATACCAAATATTTTCCAACCACGCTTTTCAACTTTTTCGATAACTTTAATTTCATCTTCTATTTCATATTCCCCGCGATGAAGCATTTTATCCATATTAAATTCTTTCTTTCCTCCAAGCAGAGAAACGATGATATAAACTAACGCTGAAATACCCATTGCAAGTCCCCAGAACATCTGACCATTTATAAAGAAGTCTTCCCATATCTGATGAATTATAATCCCACCAACAGCGACAACAGAACCTGTAATGAGAGCGCTCCAAGCTCCCGCAGTCGTTCCTCGTTTCCAATAAAGCCCTCCAATAATAACAGCACCGGAACCACCAGTAAATATTGCGCCTGTAATTGCGAAGAATAAAAATATATACTCACTCTGCTTAAATATTAAGCTGAACATAAACACAAAAACCGCAACCCCGATAATTGAATATTTCAAAACTTTAATGTGATCTTCTTGTGAAAATGGTTTTTTACGGAAAGGCATAATAATATCCTGAATAAAAATACTTCCCCAAGAATGGAGATAGGTGTCGTGCGTACTTATAAATGCGGCTAACATAATTGCAGCAAATGCACCAACCAAACCAATCGGAAGTATTTCTGCTAACACCAACGGGATCCTCATCTGATTTTGTATTACTTCTGAATCAATACTATCAAGTGTACTTTGAACAGAAGAAGATGCTATTGAAAACAAATCACTATGCATAACAGTATAAGCAATGATTGGTACGAAGACTACAAATAAATTCCACTGTGGAATATTTCTCCAGTTGCTAAGCACCTCACCCATTTTGGCTTCATGCGCTGTTCGCGCAGATGAATTATATGCTTGTGTTCCCTGCCATGATAACTTACCGTAAATTAATCCAATTAATCCAATTATAAAAAACCAAACATTAAAATCTTCTACGTGACTCGTTTTGAAGGGATTAACTAATGATGCGTTTTCAGGAGCTTGTGACAGAGTAATAAATATCGTTTCCCAATCAATAGTTATGATAAAGTACAATACTATTAGTATAAATATCGAGTTTACTAATATACCTTGAATGAAATCTGTTATGATAACTGCAATTTGTCCACCAGCAAAAACAAAGTACAAAGCAATCCCAAGTAGGATTAACATTAATATTGGATATGATGAGATTTCTAAACCGGCAATATTGAATGATTGAGGTATACCACAGAAATAGATAAAGAATCTTGCTCCGACTGACGGAAATATTCCGAAGTTAATTATACCTGAAAAGAAAGCCAGCAATCCAGCGAAGACTCGAAAGTTTCTGCTGTATCTAATTTCAAAAAATTGTGCCATTGTAAGAGCACGAGTTTGTCTAAACCTGTAAATCACCCACCCGGAAACAGTAATTGCTACGACAACTATTATTTCAGAGAGCCGCCACCAGTTCATATTGAATCCAGCAACGTAGTTTAGCTCCAGCAATCCCACAATTGATATTGCACCAAGCATTGCCATTCCTTGTGACATACTCACAACATATCTTCCAGCAGTTCTTCCAGCCGCTAAAAAATCTGCAACGCTTCTCATATATTTTTTAGAGATTATTACACCGCTAACAAGAAATGCTAAAACTAATACGACTATACTCCAATCAATAAAACTCATACTTTATATTTCCTATTATAATTCTTTCAATTAATATCTAATGTATTACTTCGGCAAAGTATATATGTTGCATATACAAATGTCATTCCCGAATGTTTTAATCGGGAATCTTTAAAAAAGGGATAGATTCCGTGTAGAAGCATCACGGAATGACAGATTGTTTTATCATATTATGCAATACCTATATTTGCCGGATTAATATGTGATTTATAAGTCAAATATTTATTGTTAATACTTATCCTCCAATAGATGAGGTTTTGTTTTATATAAATTTAAGATCAATTCTCCAAATAGTGTATTAGCCCAAGCAAACCATGAACGGGTAAAATTATTTGGATCATCTTTATGAAAACTCTCATGTATAAAACCTGTGCCAGCATGCGTTTCTTTTAACATTTTTATGCATAATTTTATCTCTTCTTCATCTTGGGTAGTTAAGGCACGTATAATGATATTCATCGGCCAAACCATATCTAATCCAATATGAGGACCACCAATTCCTTCTGCAAATTTTCCCTTAAAAAAATATGGATGATCTTCACTCTGCAAATATCTTCTTGTATTTAAATAAATTTCATCATCTATATCACAATATCCTAAATATGGAAGTGAGAAAAGAGCTGGTACATTGGTATCATCCATAAATAATTGATTTCCAAATCCATCAACTTCATAGGCATAAATTTTTCCATAGTTCAAGTGCTCACTAACTGCATACTTTTTTACAGCATCATCTATTTCATTAGCAAGAGTAATACATTCCTCAGCGAACTTTTCGTCTTTTAATACATCACTAAAAATTACTGCTAACTGTTTGAGTTTAACAACAGCAAATAAATTAGATGGGATTAAATAACTATAAATACAAGCATCATCCGATGGTCTAAATCCCGAATGGATCAGACCTATAGGTTTTGTTGGATTTCCATACCCCCCTAGAGGAAGTGTGTCTGTAGCAACACCATTTGCTCTCTGAAATTTGTAAGGGCCCAGACCATCCTTTCTTTGCTGTACAACAAATGTCTGTAAAAGCAATTTCATAGCTTTAATCCAATCATCATTAAAACATGAGGTATCCCCAGTTTCTTCCCAATAAGCATTAGACAAGTGAATAGCATAACAGAGTGAATCTATCTCCCACTTCCTTTCATGTACTCCTGGTTTCATCTCTGTAAAATCTGATTCCCACTCACTCCCTTCATTACCATAGTTAAATGCATTAGCATAAGGATCGATCAAAATATATTTTGTTTGCCGATTAATAACTCCAGCAATTAATTTCTTAAGTTTTTCATCTTTTGCAGCTAAAGGTAAATAAGGCCAAACTTGAGCTGTTGAATCCCTCAGCCACATTGCGTCGATATCACCTGTTATTATATATGTATCTGGTCTTCCATTGTTTTCTTCGTATCGAATTGTTGTATCAAGTGTATTAGGCAAACAATTCTCGAACATCCAAGCAATCTCAACATCTGCAATTGCTTGTTTTACCTCAGTTATCGTCAATTCAACAGCTTCACTTGTAAATTTTCGTTCTTCAATACTTGGTCTTTGAGAT
>JBDLIN010000093.1:0-13497 GCA_039714835.1 Bacteroidota bacterium
CTATTGAAATTCGCCGGGATATCTCTAATGTTAATGATATCTGTTAGTTTTCCTTTTCTACAATCTTGAGAATATAAACGAGGACTACCCATTTCATAAACTGACTCTTTACAGAAAGATACTGTAACAATGTCTCCACTATTTGGTGGTTCAAAGTATTTAATGGGTAAATCTAAAGAGTCATAAACCTCTCGCATAAATTCACCCCAGATCGGTGCAGCAACTTTTGCACCCTGGCCATAAGCTCCGGTAAAAGAAACTCTCTGATCATTAAATCCTACCCAAACTCCGGCAGTTAACTGTGGAGTAAATCCCATGAACCATGCATCTTTGTAGTCTCCATTTGTACCAGTCTTTCCAGCTGCAGGACGATGGAATTGGTGTATAGAGCGGATACGACCCGCTGTCCCTTCATTCATAACAGTTTCAAGCATATTAGTTATTACGTATGCAGCTTCGGCAGAAATTGCTTCATGACTAACAGGCGAAAATGCATCTAATAGAATTCCATGATTATCTTCAATCTGAAGTACTGAAAGTGGTTCGTTATATATTCCTCTATTTGCAATTGTTGCATAAACACTTGTTAAGTCAAGCGGTCGTACTTCAGAAGCACCAAGTGCGATAGCTGGGAAAAGACTCAGTTTATTTTTAATTCCCATCTTAGAAGCATAACGACCCACTTGCCAAAGTGGTACATGTCCTTCAATTATTAATCTAGCAGCAACCAAGTTTACGGAATTCATGATTCCATCCCTTAAGGTTAGGAATCCGCCGATATTTGTTGAATCAAAATTAGTTGGTGTCCATCCATTATAATCGAACGGTTGATTTAATATTGGATAAGCAGGATATAAGCCATTATCAATCGCCACTGTATAAACAATTGGTTTGAATGAAGAACCGGGCTGCCTTTTAATCTGAGTAACATGATTCAATCCTCTACCTTTTGTTACATCTCTTCCACCCACCATAGCTTTAATATTACCGCTTCTTGAATCAAGAACAACAAAACCAACATCAATAGTTTGTGCAACTGTCTGCACTGAATCAACAAAAGCTACATTCTTTTTTAACTTATTGTAGATTATCTTTTTTTCTTCAGAATTTTTAGCAGCGCGATAATCACTACGCTGTTTAATAGCTTTATCAAGAAGATCGTTCAGTACACTTTTGTGTTTTCTCCAGTCCCATCGTTGATCAAATTGTTTTTGTATTAAATCAAGTTGTTCAGTAACAATTCTATTTGCCAACTTCTGCATTCTAGTATCAAGTGTTGTTCTTATTGTTAGTCCATCTTCATGCAGATCGTATCCATACTTATCTGATAACGGTTCCATCTTATTTCTAACGTGTTCAATAAAATAAGGAGCGATAGAACTTTTAAATTTTTGAGCTGATTCTTCTATTTGAACTTCAATTGGCAGCTCAGAAAATAATCGGTATTCTTCTTCAGAGATATATCCATCTTGAAACATCTCATGCATTACAATATTTCTTCTTCTTAAAGCATTATTATACCTTTTTACTGGATCATAGAACACTGAAGATTTTAAGATTGCAACTAAAACAGCAGCTTCCGGAACATTCAATTCCATAACTGCCTTATTGAAAAATATCCTTGATGCCATTTCAATCCCGTAAGCACCACGTCCAAAGTAGGAAGTATTGAAATACATCTCAATAATTTCATTCTTTGTATAAGTTTTTTCAAGCTGAACTGCAGTGATCCATTCGCGCACTTTTCGCGTTATTGTATCAAAAATATTTTCATCACGAGTTTTAAGGTCATAAATGTTTTTAGCGAGCTGCTGGGTTATTGTACTAGCTCCCTGCCGTTTACCAAAAAATACTGTATTAATTATTCCCTTAAAAACTCGAACGAGATCAACTCCCCAATGTTCTCTGAAATCCTTATCTTCAGTTGCTATTAATGCATCTACTAATTGACTTGGGATACTATCATATCTTGTTTCAACACGACTTTCTCGAAAGAAGCGTCCAATCTCTTCATCGTCAGCACTATAAACAATTGATGCGAGGCTTTGTTTTGGATTTTCAAGCTGTTCCAGGGATGGTAATCCGCTAAATACATTTTGAAAAAATAAAAATCCAATAAGTATAAATACTATTAAAAGGAAACTTAATGTTGACCAAAATAGTTTTTTGAATTGACGGATCTTTCCTTTAATATTTTCCCATATTTTATTTTTTTCTGCCATATTAATTCCAATCGATCACTTTAAATTCACCTTCACTGAATACTCCATACAATGGTTTATCAAGCCAGGTTCCAAGATTTATATAAAAACCATTATTATAATTTTTTAACTCATTTTTATGTGAATGTCCCATGAGGATATAATCATAACCTTTATCTATCTTCGACTTTGCAAATTCAAACATACCATCTTCTTCACCATAATCTTTTTTGCCGGTATAATCACGACTTGTCCTACTAGTACCCTTTGCAATTTTGATACCTAAGTTAGGATGAATAAGCGCATATAATTTTTGAATAAACTTATTTCTTAATATTTTTTTAAGCAATAAATAACCGTAATCATTTTTCACTAAACCATCACCATGAGCAAGATAGAATTTTTTATTTTCTATCATTGTATCAATGTTTTTTTCGTATAATTTAACACCTAAATATTCTTGGAAAAAATCTCTATGCATGAAGTCATGATTACCAATAAGATAATGAACATTAATTCCTGCATTTACCAAATCTTCTAGTGCAGTAAATGTTCGATGATATCCTTTTTGAATAACTCGTTTATATTCAAACCAATAATCAAAAAGATCACCTAAAATATACAACTCGGAAGCATCATCCTTAATTGAATATAAAAATTTAACGAATGATAATTCCCTTTCCTTTTCCTCCCTTTCTGAAAGAAGTCCAAAATGAAGATCAGATACAAAATAATGGTTTTTTCTCAATTCTCTATAATATTTTACTGATATTTATCAAAGTATTAAATACAAATTTAAGACTAATTTAGATAAAAAATAATAGGAATATTTATCGTAAGTATGAAAATAATACTATTCACTTTGTGTAAAAGAAGCAAGAAGCCAACTTTCTGGATCAAACTCAATAGACAATACTTCATTATAAGTAGCAATCGCTAGAATTGTATCAATGGAACTTATGAAATGGGAGGATATAAAACTCTCTCCGCTATTTTCCTTAATTAGAATATCAACTGGGAATTGGTAACTTTCATAATTATTCTGGATTTGCTTAATATGTATTAAAATCCCTTCTGCATCACTTTCAGAGTTGTCCGCTTCCCAGTCATACTCAATGTCAATTATCCCTTCTCCCTCAAATACCCATTGGTTAAAGAACTGATCAAGGCTCAATCCTGAATTTTCTTCGCATATATTTTTGAAATCGTATGTGTCTGCATTACTAAATTTATATTTCTGATGATACTGTTTCAGAGTACTAAAAAATGTTGAGTCTCCCATTTCTCTTCGCAGCATATGGAGTACCCATGCTCCTTTATTATAGATCTGCTTAGAAAATAAATTTGTTTTTGGAGCATATAACGTTTCAGAATTCTTACTAACCTTGAATGATTCCATTGTTGATATCAGAGAACTTTTGCCTTTTGTTTTTTCCCAATACAAAGCTTCGGAATAAGTGGCGAATCCTTCATTCAGCCAGATATCCCTCCATGATTTTGGAGTAACTGAATTCCCCCACCAATGATGAGCAACTTCATGAATAAGCACATCAGAAAAGAACCCTGCTTCACTAATAAATCTTGAACCGATTCCTGTTATAGTTTGACTCTCCATTGCACCATAGTTCCACGGAATTTGTGCTACACCATATTTTTCATCTATGAAAGGATATTTCCCAAACAGATTAGAAAGTACTTCTAAATATTCCGGATGATTAGAAAATGCTTTTTTGGCTTCATCAATTTTTTCTGGTAAAATATAATACTGAATATTCATAGTATCATTCTTTGAATTAACATATTCTTGACTAAAAGATTGATAAGGAGCTGAATATATTGCTATTAAGTATGTAGAGATTGGATTTTTTGAGATCCAAGTATATGTTTTTCGATCTTGCTGTTTTTCAACTGATTCCAAAATTCCATTAGAAACTGAAACCATATTGCTATCATTTGTAATACTTATTTTAAACTCTGCTTTGTCGGCTGGTGTATCATTACAGGGAAACCATGTTGATGCAAAGGTTGGCTCATTAAGAGTATAAATTACTTTGTGCTTTCCCTCCTTTCCAAATTCAAATGACCCGAAACCAAGGCTTTGGGGAGAACCTTCATATACTATTGATACATTGAATGAATCCGCATTAGTATCAATCCTTGATATTTCTATTTCATCATCATTAAAATTATAATCAGTAGCTTTCCCATTAATAAGTAACTCATGAATTTTATAGTTATCATAAAAATCTAATTCAATTTTCTCTTGATCTGTCGAAATATTTCCGAATATATTAGTCTTACAATAAATAGTTTTTTCTTTTGGAAATAAATCAATATTGATTTCATATTTAGTAACATTTATTTCTGCATGTTTTTCTTTAAAAAAATCATTTGTCGACAAATCATAAGCTAATTTTAAGTCATTTCCCCACTGCATTACTTCATTATGGAAATAGAAATAAATCCCTAGAGATGCAGTAATTAAAAATATAGCAAATAAAAGTACTATCGATATTATTTTATTCTTGACTTTCAATTTTAGTATAATTATTTAGCAATAAGTTCTTTGAACCTATTGCAAAGATAACAATTTATTATTTTGCCCAAAAAAAGTGAGTTTAATATAAAATAAAGTGAGGCAATTATGGCTTATTCTGGTTCATCATTACTACGTAATACAACAACAATGATTTTAGCTGGCGGTCAAGGTGAAAGACTGATGCCGCTTACACAATTTCGTTCAAAACCTTCAGTACCTTTTGGAGGTAAGTACAGAATTATCGATTTTGCACTATCAAATTGTTTGAACTCGGGTTTAAGAAAGATATATATTCTCACACAATATAAATCCGACTCATTAAACCAACATATCTACGAAGCATGGAATATTTTTAATCCTGAATTAGGTGAGTTTGTCTATTCAATTCCTCCTCAGCTAAAAAGAAGTAATAATTGGTATACTGGAACTTCTAATGCAATATACCAGAATGCAAATTTATTAGATGGTAAAAGTGAATATGTTTTAATACTATCCGGCGACCATATTTATAAAATGGACTACTTGAAAATGCTTCAATATCATATTGATAAAAAAGCAGACCTTTCAATTTCTTCCCTTTTTGTATCATCAGGATTAGCTAACCAATTTGGTGTTATTGCAATTGACGAGGATTATAGAATTAAATCATTTTTAGAAAAACCTAAAAATCCTCCGGAAATACCAGGAAAACCTGGATTATCTTTTGTAAATATGGGAGTATACATTTTCAAAACAAAAGTTTTACTAGAAGTCATTCATGAAATGGAATCAAAGAAACTAGACAGTAATGATTTTGGAAAGCATGTAATACCTTACATGATCAAACAGGGATTTGATCTATTTTCATTCAGATTTGAGGATGAGGAAAAAAAACAATTCCCCTATTGGGTTGATGTGGGAACGTTGGATAGTTACTATGCCGCCAGTATGGACTTATTAAATGTCAAGCCGGAATTTAATTTATATGATGCAAACTGGCCATTGCGTTCTAGCAATGTACAATCTCCTCCAGCAAAAACTATATCACATGAGGGAGAAAGAGTTGGTAGAGCTTATAATTCATTAGTTACGGATGGATCAATTATTTCTGGTGGACTTGTAGAAAGGTCAATTCTTGGACCTCAAGTAAGAGTTAATAGTTATTCTTATATAACTGATTCAATAATTATGGATAATTGTGATATTGGCAGACATTCGAAAATACGCCGGGCGATAATTGATAAAAACGTTAAAGTACCAGAAGGGACAGAGATTGGATTTGATGATGCAGAAGACAAAAAGAAATTTAGAGTTACTGAAACTGGTATTGTTGTGATTCCTAAAAATTATGTTTTTAAATCTTGATTTAGAAAGCTTATAAAAATTGAACATCCATTTATATAACTTCATTAGTAATAATGAAGTTATATAAATAAGTTTTATTGATAATTCATTCAAATCAAAATTCACTTTGATCTCACACTCATATTTTAACTATATTAAGTTTATAAAAATTATTCTTGATTGAGGTATTATTGAAGATTTTAGTTAGCAATGATGATGGAATAAACTCCATAGGTATTTATCAATTAGTTAAAGAATTAAAGAAAATTGGCGAAGTTATTGTGGTTGCACCTCAAACTGAACAAAGTGCGGCCGGGCATTCAATAACTATGAAAGTCCCCCTTCGTGTTCACAAACATTATATAGATGATGAGTTTTTTGGCTTTGCTGTAAACGGTACACCAGCAGATTGTATAAAGATGGGAATAAAAAATCTTCTGAAAGAAAAACCAGATATTGTTATATCAGGAATAAACAATGGCTCAAATGCTGCAATCAATGTAATTTATAGCGGGACAGTATCAGCAGCCAGAGAAGCCGCTATTATGGACGTTCCAGCTATAGCAGTTTCAGTAACTGATCATAATCCGAAAAATTTTGAATATGCTGCAAAATTATCAGCTCGTATAGCAAAATTAGTCTGCAAAAATAAATTAAAAACCGGAACGCTGCTCAACATTAATGTCCCCGATTTACCGGAAAATGAAATTAAAGGAGTAATGCTTACCAAACAAGGTCAAAGTAAATGGGATGATTATTATGAAGAACGAACTGATCCATACGGTGGCAGTTATTATTGGCTTACTGGGAATTTACTTATTCAAGATGAAGATTTTGATAAGGATCAAATTGCGTTAAAAAATAATTATGCTTCTATCACACCTATTCATTTTGATCTAACCGATTATGAGATGTTTGATGAAATGAAAAGCTGGGATATTAATAGTCTAAAATCGAATGATTAAAAACAACCAAATTTTTGAATGACAAATTTAGACACATTTGATCTCTCGCTTAATATCAGTTATCCATATTTATTTCTATTCATTATTCTTGCAATACTCTATACAATATTCATATATAGATATACTATTCCTACAACGACGAAATTAGTTAAATCATTATTAGTTTCACTAAGAGTTCTTGCCATTTCATTAATTATCTTACTCATTTTTGAACCTTCACTTTCAATAAAATATGATGAAAAAATTGATCCTATTAATTTAATATTTGTTGACAACTCACAATCTATTGTTAATAGAGATAGTGTAAAAAGAAAAACAGATGTTGCTGAATTTTTAAGTAAATTTTCTAAGAATGTTGATGGTGAAAATAGATATTACTCGTTTAGTTCTACTCTTGACACAATTGCTATTTCTGAAGATGATACGATAGCATTCGATGGAAGCAGTACCAATTTTGAACAAATAGTCTCTTTCATAAAAAATACTGATCAAAATATTGCATCAGCAACTATTGTTAGTGATGGAATTATAAACGACGGTTCAAACTCATCTAAATTATTTGAGCGTGTAGAGATTCCAGTATTTACTATTGCATTGGGAGATACAACTAAGAGAACAGATCTAGAAATTAAAAAAGTATTGTACAATGATTTGATATACGCAAATTCTCCAAACGAGATCAAGGTTGTTTTATTAAATCGGTTTTTATCCGATGAATATGCCACACTATCATTATATGAAGATTCAAAGTTAATCGATCAAAAATCCTTACAACTTGATGAATCTGGTATAAACAATATATCTTTTCCATATACACCTAAATACTCAGGAGAAAAACATTTACTTGTGACAGTTTCCCAATTAGCAAATGAGGAGACTTATGAAAATAATAAATATCCTTTCATCGCAAACGTATTAAAAGATAAAATTAAGGTACTTTGTATTAGTGGGGCACCATCTCCTGATTATTCAGTAATCAAACAAATTCTAAAAAATAATAACAAAATCGACTTTGATGAAATTGTACAATTAACTGAAACAAAATTTTTAAATGATGGAAATTTTAAGAATAAAGTAGATTCCGCTGACATCATTTTAATGATTGATTTTCCCACATTACATTCACCATCAAAATTATTATCTGATATTAATTCTGCAATTAATAAAAAACATAAACCTTACTTTTTGGTTTTGTCTGAATCTGTTGACCAAAAGAAATTAAAATTATTAGCGGATAAGTTACCTTTTAAACTCAACAGCTATTCATCAAGTATAAGAGAAATATATCCATTAAGCTATTCAGCAGTTAATCCATTAATTTCTGGAGATAAGAAAATATGGAATTCTCTTCCACCAATTTTTCAGTTAGAATCAAGAGTTTCCGCTGCTCCCGGCAGCAATATTCTAATTTATTCAAAAATGAAAAATATCGAAACTAAAACTCCATTAATTTTCACATATAATCTTACCAGAACTCGTGCAATTGTATTTAATGGATTTGGTTTTTGGAAATGGAAACTTCAAAGGAACGAAGTTTATGGTGTTTTATTAGAATCGTTCTTTAATAATTCAATAAAATGGCTCTACTCTGATATTCAAGAAGAAAGAATATTCGTATCCCCAGTAAAAAAAGTATTTAATCATAATGATGATATCGAATTTAGAGCAAGTATATATGACGAAACTCTAAACCCTAGAAATGATGCAGTAATTACTATCACTGCAAAGAATAATTTGGGAAGTAATGAACTTCAACTTAAAAGCATAGGTAATGGAATTTATGAAGGAAAGTTCAATATTAATAAACCAGGAGAATATAGTTACACCAGTAAAATTGAATTAGATAACTTAATGTTATCAGGAAAGCCAGGTAAATTTATAGTTGCTGATGTAAATATTGAAAATATAAACTATGTTTTAAACAAAAATTATCTTAAATTAATAAGCAATATTACGAGGGGGAACTCTTTTGTAATTAATAACTATGAAAATTTGTTTGACGATCTGAATTTTAATCAAAAATCAAGAGTGATAATAAATTCTACTACAATTGAATATGATATTTGGTCGAACCAGTGGGTGTTAGTTCTGATCCTAGTACTTTTCTCAATTGAGTGGTTTCTGCGTAAAAGGAAAGGTTTAATTTAATAGATGGAGAAATATTATGGCATATATTGATTGGGACAAATCTGTAGAAGTCAATGTTCCGATAATTGACGAACAGCATAAAGGTATGGTTGATCAAGCAAATGAAATGTATGAGTTGCTTGAGACAAAAAACAAATCAAAAATAATAAAAATCTTCAAACTTCTGATTAATGACCTTAAAGTTCATTTTGATACTGAAGAAAAGTTAATGGAAGAATACAAATTACCAAATTTTATTTCTCATAAGCTTGAGCATGAACGATTTTACAATAAGATGAATTCACTTTATCAAAATGTTAAATCTGACAGGCAAGAATTTACTCGAGAGGAACTAAAAACATTAAAGATCTGGTTTTTCAACCACATAGATTTTAAGGATAAAGAGCTGGGCGAACATATTGTTTCCCAAAAAAAATAAGTTAAACATTTAAGATTGGTTTTGAGGGTCATTTTAGAAGTATTAGATTTTTTTACTCCTAGATTTTGTACTGTTTGCAATGTTCTTTTAACTTCTAACACAGAATTTATTTGTGATAGTTGTAAAAACAGTATAGAATATTTAAATGAAGCTGATATTAGAAATGAATATCAGCGAAAATTTAATTTCGAAAATTTTGTTGATGATTACACTTCCCTTTATCAATTCGAAGAAGAAGGATCCTTACAAAAATTAGTTCATGCTTTAAAGTATAATAAAAAATTCAAGATTGGGATTTATCTTGGCAAAGAGTTAGGGTATGCAAGAAAAGATATATTTCGTTCTTGGGACTTAGATTTTATTATTCCTGTCCCACTTTATAAATTGAAGAAAGTTGAGCGAACATTTAATCAATCGCTATATATTGCTAAGGGTGTAAAATCTGTTATAAATATTCCAATTGAAAACTCAATTGTTCTTCGGAAGAAGAATACTGTCTCCCAAACTACATTATCACTTGAGGAGAGGAAGCAGAATCTCAATGGAGCTTTTTTATTAAGACATAAGAAAAAAATTGAGTCAAAAAATATTTTGATTGTTGACGATGTAATAACTACAGGAGCAACTGTGAGGGAAATTGCAAAAATTCTGAAGGAAAATGGCGCAAATAAAATATTTGCAATTTCAGTTGCAACACCTCCCTTTTCACATACTGTCGGGAGCACTAACCCCGAGAATCATTAATCCATTTTTAATAACAGTTTGAGTTGCTGTTGCTAGTGCTATTCTTGCTGAAGCAAGTTTATCTTCCGTTCCGAGAATTCTACACTCAGTATAAAATTTATGAAAGAGTGAGGCAACTTCTTCAAGATAGTTTGCTATACGATGAGGTTCATAATTCTCTGCACTATACAGAACCTCTTCTATAAATTGATGAAGTTTTTTTATTAAATTTACTTCAGCATCTGTATTTAATAGTTCTAGATTCTCTGTTGAGGAATGGAGTTTCTGTTCTTCAGTCATTCTTAGAATTGACGCTATTCGTGCATGTGCATACTGCAGATAAAATACAGGATTTTCTTCTGATTGTTTTTTTGCTAAATCAATATCGAAATTCAAATGACTGCTTGGACTTCGCATGTTGAAGAAATATCTAACAACATCCTTACCAACTGATTCTATCAGTTCATTTAGAGTTATGTAGTTCGCCTTTCTTGTGGACATTTTAACTACTTCACCCTTATCAAGTATTGTAACAAACTGATGAATCAAAACTTTTACTTTGGATGCATCATAACCTAATGCATTTAAACCAGCCATTACATCAGGATATGTGGCATTATGATCAGATCCAAATATATCGATCATTAAATCAAAATCACGATCAAATTTTGTAGTATGATATGCAATATCAGGTAAACGATATGTAGGTTCACCACTTGACTTTACAATTACTTTATCCTGCTCATTGCCGATTTCAGTAAGTTTTAACCATACAGCATTTTCCTTTTCATAAGAAAGACCTTTTTCTTTGAACTTACCTAAAACCATATCGATCTTTCCACTTTCAAACAATGAGTGCTCATTGTAAAAAGTCTGCATTTCAATATCAATATTTTTTAGTGTAGATCGTATCTCAGTAAATATATCTTGTTCTGCTCTATCCTTGAATATGGTTTCATCAGATTCACTCCTTAATTTATCACCATTTTCCTCAAGTAAATGCTGAGCGATCTCTTTTATATATTCCCCTTGATAATAGTCCTCAGGAAACTCGATTTGATCTCCTAGTAATTCTAAGTATCTCAAACGAACTGAATCACCGAGTACGCGCATTTGACGACCGGCATTATTAAAATAGTATTCCCTATCGACTTCATAACCGACCCATTCCAGTAAATTAGAAACAGTATCTCCAATTACTGCATTTCGTCCATGCCCTACCGTTAGTGGGCCAGTTGGATTAGCAGATACAAATTCAATATTAGCTTTTTTACCACTATACTTATCCGATTTTCCGAAATTTTCATTCTCTTCGTGAATCTGATTAATTATTTTAGAAACATAATCTACAGTGAAGAAGAAATTTATAAATCCTGGTCCCGCGATTTCTGTTTTTGAAATTACTTTATCGTCAAATGACAGATTCTCAATAATCTCAGATGCGATCTCTCTGGGATTCCGCTTTAATTTCTTCGTTAACAGCATAGCAATATTTGTCGATTGATCACCATGTCCCATTTGATTAGGAACAGAAAATACTATTTCGACATCATTGAGGTATTCTAAGTTCTGCTTAGCATTTTCAAATATTTTATATAGGTATTCTTTCAATATTACTCCGCATCAACATTATTTTCATCTAATTCATCTACTATGGTTTCAGATGGAGCATCACCCCAAAGCTTTTCAAGATTGTAGAACTCACGAGAATCTTTTTTAAAGATGTGAACCACAACATCAAAATAATCTAACAAAACCCAATTTGCCGCATTATATCCTTCTTTAAAGTAACACTTTATACCCTCTTTTCTTAACTTACCATCAATTTCATCTGCAATAGCTTTAACCTGAATGTTAGAATCAGCTGATGCAATAATAAAATAATCAGCTATTGGAGTTAGTGTTCTCAGATCTAAAATATTAATGTCATAACCCTTTTTAGAAAGGATAAATTTTACAATTCTTAAAGTAAATGCTTTTGTATCCAAAATTAGTCCTTGATTATTGGTGTTTGGTTAAAATAATCTCTTCCTATTACAACAGTTACATCTACAAAGTAGTCATCGTTTTTTTGTGTAATTACGTTCCCCTTAGCAACTCCTAGAATGTCACCAACTTTTTCGGCATTAGCCTTATTACCGATTCTATCAATCACTAAAGTTTCTTCAATATTGAATTGAACATAATTCCCGATCTTGACTACATCAACTTGGTGGTCGCGCAGATAGTCAGTAAATCTATCAGCAACTCCGTTTACTCCGCATCCGTTCATTACCTCAACTTGGATAATGTCAGACGGAGTTTCTTTCTTAATCGCAGAGAGGTCAACAACAGGTTCTTTAGTTAATTTTATAAATATTGAGTAGGATAAATATATTATTACAGTCGCTAACAGAAAGATTAATATATTTAGTGAGAAATTAACCGTTGATGATCTTATATCTGAAGGATTATTTGTACTCTGTTTAGTTTGTCTTCTGGTTGTCAATTTTATTCTGATTTAATAAATACTTTCAAAAAATCTAATTGTAAAAATATGAATTTTTTGAATTAAAACCCTGGTCTAAACCTGCTGTATCCAAAAGGAGAGCCCCAATTACTCCCTCTATAGTAGAATGATCCTGGAGGTTGATTTAGATATTGAACAGTTATATTCATGTTTTTGATTGGAGAATAGTTTAATTGTGCGCGAGAAAGGTATATTCCATTGATCGAGTTCTGATGATCGGTACCTAATGAACTATAAGGTGACGCAACTAAGCTGGCATCAACTTCAATATTGAGATTATCCGTAAAATAGTATGCCATACTGTTAGTATAAGTGCTTAAAGCTAATCCTTGACCACCAAACGATGAATATGACATACTCACACTATGATTCATCTGAAATCTATTTGGATTGAAAAAGTCTAGGAAAAAGCTTGACGGTGAATAATTTGTTATCCCATTTCGAATAGTTGCACTATTTTTATCACCATCTTTAAATTGCGCTAATGATGCTGTGCTAATAAAAAGCAATATGAATATAATTTTTCTTAACATTTGTTTTAATATACAAATTTTTTCAAACTATGTGTAACTATTTAGATTTACTTAAAAAGTGTTTTTCGGATTAAAATGTATTAGATAATCTCTATTCAAGCATTCCTATAAATTTTACCAAGAGAATATTTAACCCCG
>JBDLIN010000094.1:0-13437 GCA_039714835.1 Bacteroidota bacterium
CATTGCAATTAATCCGGAAGCAGGTGTTCTTCTAACCTCTGCGTCACCTTCTTTATAGAAATATAATCTACTCACAACCCTTAGATAATAAACTGCTTCTATTATACTACTGATCAATACAAGTATTATTGCTGTAATCAATCCTGCATCCGCAACAGAAATTAAAATATAAAGTTTGCTCCAAAATCCCGAAAATGGAGGTAAACCAATAATAGCCAAAGCACCAATGGCAAAGAAAAAACTGGTTATTGGCTTTTCACGTCCTAATCCATCAAGATCAGCTATTTTTTTTGAGCCGGAGTGAAATACTAAATAACCGGCAGCAAAGAATAAGAGTGATTTAATAACCGCATGGTTGAACATCTGAAATAAACCAGCTTGTACACTTTCGGCAGTTGCGATACTGAATGCAATTATTACCAAGCCCATCTGTCCAATACTTGAAAAAGCTAACATCCTTTTTATCTGCTGTTGTTTCATCGCTGACATTTCAGCGATCATCATTGTGATTATACCCATCAATAGTAAAAATTCAAATACAGAATCAAAATCAAAAAATAGAAATACAATTCTCATTAAAGCATAAATAGATGCTTTCACAACTATTCCGGCAAATACTGCTCCAATTGGAGATGGTGCTTGTGAATATGCATCCGGAGCCCAGCCATTTAATGGAAAGAGTTCAGCCTCAATACCTAAACCAACCAAAAACAGAACTAGAATAAATATTCGAGTTGAATCTGGAATCAAATGAATTTTACTGCTTATCTCAGCAATATTAAGTGTACCCGTTTTTGCATATATCAACATTATAGCAATTAGAAAAAATGCTGAAGCAAATGATCCAATTAAAAGATATTTGAATGCAGCTTCCGCTCCATCCTTATCACGAAGAAATGCAGTAAGTGAATATGCTGCAATTGCAGTAATTTCTAAAAATACGAACATATTAAATATATCACCGGTGAGAATAACTCCAGTAGAGCCCGTGATTAGCAGCATAAACAGCATATAATATTTTTCAATTGGTTCACGAATAATGAACTTGTAGCTGTATACCCAAATTACGAAACCGATAAGCGCAATTAAAGCCGTTAAAAATGCTGCCAAAGGACCATAAACAAGTGAAATACCAAATGGTGGAGTCCATCCAGCAATTATTTCAACAATTGGCTGCTCAGTTGCTTGAGGAAATAAATAAATAGCTAGATATGATAAATATAGGAATACAAATCCCGGAATGACTTTAACAAGTCCTTTCGAAAACCTTCCAATGATAGGTATAAGAAATGCTGCAAGCAGCGGAACCGCAATAAAATGTACTGGGCTCAGGTTCATCTATTTCTCCAATCTGGATTTATCATTCTTACCATTTCAATTTTCGTATCTTATTTATATTTAATGTCTTGTGATGATCATACAATCTTATTACTAATGCCAATGCAACAGCAGTTACACCTAAACCAATTACAATTGCTGTAAGTACAAGTGCCTGAGGAACAGGATCAACCATTTGACTGGCTTTAAAATTATCACTTGAAAATATTGGAGCAGTTGAATCCTTCACATAACCAATTGCTATTAATAATAGGTTAATTCCACTGTTAACTATTGAAAGACCAATAACAATTTTTATGATATTCTTTTTTACAAGAACAGCATACATCCCAATTAAGATCAACAATATTCCAGCTAAGTAATAAACCATCAAAATCCTTATTTAATCGTCTTTAAAAGATTATCCAACAATCCTGTTAATTCAGCTCCTACTTTCAATCCAACAGCTATATATATAATTGGAATAACTCCCGCACTAAACAATTGATTCGGAATACCAAGCGGCAGTATGTTTTCCAAGAATGAACTCCCCCAAATCAATCCTGCAAATCCAACTACAACGAAAGTAATACCGGCAAGTGACTCAAGATATGTTAAAAATTTATGGCTGACTTCGAACGATCTATAAGACATAAACATTAGTAGAACACCTGTCGCAATTATAGCACCACCCTGGAATCCACCCCCGGGAGTAAGATGTCCATGAATGAATACATAAGCACCGAGAAGAATGATTAAAGGATAGATCAAATGTGCAGAAACTCTAACAATTAAAGATGCATGCTGACGACGACGTTTCTTTCCTTTTTTATCAAATAGAATTGCTCCTAAACCGGTAGCGGCTAAAAATAACACAGTAACTTCACCAAGAGTATCAAATCCTCTATAACTTACAATAATTGATGTAACTGTATTAACCGATCCTGTTTGTTCAACGGTATTTTCTAAATAGTAATCACCAACACTGCTTCTATTTTCACCAAAAGGGATTTCAAGGAAATAAGAAAAAAGATAATAGCCAACCAGACCAAGTAATATAACTGCTGTTACTTTTCTCATTCTTCAAACCTTTTGGTTTTTTTAATAGTGATAACAAAAATTATTGTTGATAATGCAACTCCAATTGCCGCTTCGGTTAGTGCTACATCAGGAGCTTGGAGAAGGTAGAAGAATATTGATAAAACAACACTGATTGCAGATGTTCCAATTACTGCAAGAAGAAGATCTTTCTGCTTTACAGCGAAAATTGCTGCTACTATTAAAATAACTGCAAGTACATAAACTAAAATAGCTAATAGACTCAAGACTCTTCCTCCATATCATTCTGAACTTCTGAATATGAGTCTACACCGTTTTCCTCATCTTTCAAGTATGGTTTATTCCCGCTTTTGTAACTTCCTCGAGCTAATGCATGTGAACTTATCGGATTTGAAATAGCAATAAAAATCGCAATGATTAAAGTTTTCCAAAACCATTCCGGTTGAATTAAACCAACACCGATTATTGTTCCTAAGGCCCCAAGAGTAGTTGCTTTTGTTCCTGCCTGGAGTCGAGTAAAAACGTCCGGCATTCTTACAATTCCTAAAGCACCAAGGAAAAGAAAAATAACACCAATAGAGAGGGAAACATATCCGAGAATCGTTAGGATCATAATCCGCCTTCCATATATCGAGCTAGAGTAAGAACTCCAACAAATCCCAACACTCCGTATATCAGAGCAACGTCAATGTAAATATAGCGTTCAAAGAATAATCCCAATACAACCAAACCTGCAGTAGTAATAATAGTTAAGTTATCCAATGCAATAATCCTATCAGAAGCAGTTGGACCTTTAACTCCTCTTATTGCAGCAAATACAGCTGCTAAAACTATAACGGAAAGAAATATAATTATCATTCGAAAATTTCCTTTAATATTCTTTCAAAGTCAGCACCAATATTATTGTAAATTTCATCCGAATCTTTAGAGATTACATCAATCCAATGTATATACATTTTATCATCTATTATATCGACAGTCAGTGTTCCAGGTGTAAGTGTAATGGAATTCGCTAAAATCACTTTTGCAGTATCAGATTTTAGTTTTGTGTGATAAGTAACAATACCCGGATTTATTGGTAAACGAGGGTCTATTACTCTTCGAGCTACGTCAAAATTGGCTTTTATTAATGCAAATAGAAATACTATTAAATACTTAAAAATGTTAAATATTTTTTTTGGCTGGAAAAATGACAAACCGTAAGTTGAAAAAGTTCTATAAGCAAAAAAAGTTATCAACAAACTGATTCCTGCACCAACTATTAGCTCTTGTGGATTTAGTGAGGTTGTAAAACCAAGCCAAATCAGAAATAAAATTAAAAATGTGAATAGAAAACGGCTTACCATCTTTATTTATGTTAAATTTCTAATAAATTTTAAATTATAGCTTACTAAAATCTATTTTTTAATTTATGGTGTCAAGGATTTAAAACCTTAATAATTATTCACAGGAAGTTTTCTTTTAATATTAACTTAAAATAACACTTTTTGTTTGCCGAATATAAATCGAAAGATTAATTGGAGGATTCGTCTTATTTTCTTCTTTTCCTTAAGAACAATTATACTATTATAAATCAATAAACTTCAGGGACAAAGTTCTGTTCTTCAAATGGAGGACGAATATAACCTTGACCCATTTTCCTTGGTGGAAGTTCTACCGGCTCTGGTGTTAGATCATCATAAGGAACCATACTTAATAGATGATGTATTGTATTTAGTCGCGCACGCTTTTTATCATCCGCTTCAACAACATACCATGGTGCCTGTTTAATATCAGTATATTTGAACATTTCATCCTTTGCTTTTGAATATTCCAACCAGCGCGCTCGCGATTCAAGATCCATAGGACTTAGTTTCCATCTTCTGCGTGGGTCATTTATTCTCTGTTGAAATCGTTTTTCCTGTTCTTCATCACTTACCGAAAACCAATATTTAATTAATGTAATTCCCGAACGGACAAGCATTCGCTCAAATTCCGGACAACTTCGCATAAATTCTTCATACTCTTTATCGGTGCAGAATCCCATAACTCTTTCAACACCAGCTCTATTATACCAGCTTCTATCAAACAAAACCATTTCGCCTGCAGCAGGAAGATGAGGTGCATATCTTTGAAAATACCATTGCGTTTTTTCTTTCTCTGTTGGTGTACCTAAAGCTACTACCCTGCAAATACGAGGATTGAGCTTATCCATGATACGCTTTATTGTTCCCCCTTTCCCGGCAGCATCACGTCCCTCAAAGAGGACAATAACCTTTAATCCTTGATCTTTAATCCATTCCTGCAGCTTCACTAGTTCAATTTGTAGTTCACCTAATGCTTTTTCATATTCTTTTCTCTTTAGTTTCTTCACTTTTTCATTATTAGAAGAGTTAGATTTATTACCATTATTCATTGAACCACCTTTGTTATTTTCTCTTTATAAAAAGTCCTCTAAAAGATTATACAGAAAATACCATTGTAAAGGATTTAAGTCAAAATAATTTTTAAAAACTATAATTAGTCATGCAAGATTTTGTTCTTTATAAAATTGTCACAGAATATTTCATTTTTTAATATTATAAAATTTATTAGATTTGCCGCTTCATTTATTTAAAAGTAAGGAAAACAAAATGGCTATTAAGAAAACAACATTAAAATCTAATAAATGTAAAATTAGTTTTAAGATTGATGCGGAAGCAGCAAAAGATTTCACAAACGCTTCACTTGTAGGTGATTTTAACAACTGGGATCCATCTAAAGATGTAATGAAAAAGCTAAAAAAAGATGGTTCTTTTTCAGTACAAAAAACTTTCGAAGCTGGTAAAGAGTACCAATTCAAATATGTATTAGATGGAAGTCAATGGAACAATGATCCGGAAGCGGATAAATTCACAGAAACACAATTTGCTGATTCTCAAAATAGTGTGCTTGTTCTTTAAAATTAAAAACCCAATCTCGCTTAAGCGGGATTGGGTTCTCTTTTCTAATTACACTTCAACATAGTCATAAAAATCAGCACTAAAAACTTATTAAAATAATGAATCGTTTTTAGAGTTTTGTTAATGCTTCCTTAGCATATTTTGCTGCTTCTGTTTCTGGATTTGATTCTACAAGTTCAGTCCAAATCTTTTTAGCTTTATCTTTATCTCCTTGGGAAGCTGCTATTACACCTAAATTAAATTTTGCTTCATGATGATTTTTATTTATCTCAAGTATACGGTTAGTAACTTTTTCGGCCTCATCGTACTTCCCTTCATTAAAATAGACCAATCCTTCAGATAATAGAATATCAATTCGTTTAGGATCAACATTTAGAATCTTTTGATAATAACCTAAAGCTTTATCTGTTTGGTGCGCCATACTCAATAATTCTGCATATTGTCTCATTTTCAATGTGTCATTTGGATCAGCTTCTATTTCCTTTTCTAACTTATCAAGCCTCTCCCAAAATTCTGACTTTACATTTCCCTTCGATGGTCCAGCATCTCCCTCACCTTTTAATCCCTTATGTATATCATCTTGCGGCATTTCCGTTTGTGGGTTTGTGGATATATTGCTTTCTGTTTCTACTTTACTGCTGTTTGAAATTACTAAAACAATAACTATTGCTACTACTATTATTCCATAGATATAAATTGGTTTGATCTTCATAAATCTCCTTTTCTTTTTTTCGAAACTTAATGAAAAGATTCGATAGAAAGAAAATCCATTAATTTGATTTAATACTTTTTCTCAAAAAAATTACAAATTCGTGAATTCGTGGCACTGGAATAGATTAGATTATTGAAAAATCGCTATATTTACTTTTCATAAACAATTATTTAAGACTATGCCTAAAAGAACCAACACAAGAAATAAGATCAAAGACGTAGCACTAGATCTATTTTCAACACAAGGCTTCTCTGGTACTTCTGTCAGAGATATTAGTGGTACTGTTGGGATTAGGGAAAGTGGTATTTATAATCATTTTTCTTCAAAGGAAGATATTTTAAGAGTATTACTAGAAGATGTTAAAAACGCTACAGTAGGAGTTGAAATAATTACAGATGAACTGCTTGATAAATTATCTGCCCCCCCACTATTCATGAAAGAGTTCGTAAAAATAGTTATTAATCATTGGAGTAGTCAGAAACAAAAGAAATATCTTCGGTTGGTTTTAATTGAGCAATTCAGAGAAATTGAGGGAATCGAAATTTCATTAAAAATTCTAATTGATGAATCAATAAAAATCTGGAGTATAATATTTTCGCAAATGATAAAATTCAAATACATTAAGAAAAACGATGCTATTGTACTAGCAGAAGAATTTGTGTACCCGTTTTTTATGATCAGACTTCAATATTTAACCGGAGATAACGTTGATTTGAAAATCGTATTTAAAAAATGTAATTCACACATAGATTACTTTTGGAGTTCAATTAAACGATAATGTATGCAGCTTAAAAAACATATCCCTTCTAAAAAAGAAATAGAATCAGCACACCAACGAATAAAAAACTATATACATAGAACCCCCATTCTTACCTCAAGTTCAATTAACAAGATGTTTAGCACTAAGCTTTTTTTTAAATGCGAGAATTTTCAGAAAGCCGGAGCATTTAAAATGCGTGGAGCAACAAATGCTGCTTTATTGCTATCAAAGGTTGACCTTGAAAAAGGACTTGCTACACATTCATCAGGAAATCACGCTGGAGCATTATCATTAGCTGCAAAGTTACTCAACACTTCTGCCTATATTGCGATGCCAAGTACTGCACCGGATATAAAGAGAAAAGCGGTAGAAGGTTATGGTGCAAAAATCACATTTTGCAAACCAACTTTAGAAGATCGGGAAAAAACATTAAATAAAATTGTTAGGCTGACTGGTGCAACATTTATTCATCCTTATGATGATTATCGTATAATAGCTGGACAAGCTACATGTGCAAAAGAAATTTTTGAGGAGGTTTCGAACATAGATTTTTTGTTAGCCCCCTTAGGAGGTGGAGGATTGTTAAGTGGATCTGCATTATCAGCAAAATATTTCAACAATGCAACAAGGGTAATAGGCGTTGAGCCTAAAGAAGCTGATGATGCCTATCGGTCAATAAGAGATGGGAAAATATATCCTTCAGTAAATCCAAAAACAATTGCAGATGGATTACTTACATCACTAAGTAAGAAAACTTTTAATATAATAAGTGAAAATGTGTCCGAAATTATCACTGTTAAAGAAGAAACAATATTGAGCGCTATGTATTTAATTTGGGAAAGAATGAAAATTGTTATTGAACCCTCTTCCGCAACTGTATTAGCGGCTATTATGGAAAATCAATCTAAGTTTGAAAATGCATCTGTTGCTCTAATTCTTTCTGGTGGAAATGTCAGTCTAAAAAAAGCACAAGGGTGAAATAATCTTTATTATTTAATATCTTTAACACTGGAATTTATTTAATAGTTATCCAACAGGAATAATCTATATATTTGTACATTAATAATGAGTTGAATAAAATATGAGTACTGGAAATATCTTAATTGCCGACGATGATCAAACCCTATGTTATTTACTTAAAGAAGAATTAATTAACGAAGGATATATTGTTGACATAACTTTCGATGGTAAATACGCAATTGAAAATCTAAAAAAGAAAACTTATGATGTTCTGCTTTTAGATCTTGAGATGACTGACGTCCAAGGAGAAGAGGTGTTAAAGTATACCGATGAGCACCATCCTTCGTTACAAGTAATTGTCCTCACGGCGAAGATTGAAATTCGTACTGCAATTGACTGTATTAAAAATGGTGCTTATGATTTTATTACTAAACCATATGAGTTCGGCCAACTATTAATGATAATTGAAAGAGCTCTTGAGCATAAAAACTTAGTTCTTACTGGTGAGATACTAAAAAAGAAGGTCGGGCAAACATTCCCCAATACTATTATTGGAGAAAGTAAAGCGATTAAAGAAGTCAAATCTCTTGCAGAAAGAGCTGCCAAATCTGATTCTAATATTCTTCTTGAAGGTGAAACTGGAACCGGGAAAGAATTATTTGCTGAATTCATTCACAATAATTCGCATAGAAATACTAAGCCTTTGGTCGCTATAAATTGTGCTTCTTTACCTGATCAATTGATTGAAAGTGAACTGTTTGGATATGAGAAAGGTGCATTCACCGATGCAAAAACTTCTAAGCAAGGTCTTGTTGAAATTGCAGACGGTGGAAGTTTGTTCCTTGATGAAATTGGAGAATTAAGTTTAACTCTGCAACCAAAATTATTACGTTTCCTTGAAAATGGTGAGTATAGAAGAATAGGAGGGATTAATAATCTTTCTTCGGATGTGAGAGTTATTGGTGCCACTAATAAAGATCTTATGGAAGAATCCAATAATAAAAATTTTAGAAGGGATCTTCTATTTAGATTAAATGTAATCACATTAACCATACCACCCTTAAGGGAAAGAGGCGAAGATATATTACTATTGTCAAACTATTTCTTACAAAAGAAATCTCCTATAAAATCTAATAAACTACTATCAAAAGATGCAGAGCGTGCTTTATTAAAATATACATACCCTGGAAATGTTAGGGAATTAGAACACATTATTGAACGTGCATTAATATTTTCCGAAAGTGATGAAATACAAGTATACGATCTTAATCTTCCAAATGTAGCATCTGATAGTTTACCAATAAATTTAGCAGAAAATCTTGAATTGCTTAGTCTTGATGAGATGGAAATGATTCACATTAAGAAAGTATTAGACACTAACGATTGGAATAGAGAGTCTTCAGCCAGAGCATTGGGAATAAGCCAGAAAACCTTGTATACAAAGATTAAAAAATTTGATCTTAAATTATAATGCCTCGAAAACGAAAAGATAGTTCAGTTCGTACATCAAAGGAAGATGCAATCAGATTTTTAGACTCCAAAGTTAAACAAACCGCACATGATCTTAACAACATAATTACAAGCAGTAAAAATTCTATCGCTACAATAAAGCAAGTTGCAAAATTAGATGATGAAATTCAAAAGCACCTCACCAATGTTGAAACCAACTGTATCAGAGCAACTGAGATTATTGAAGAACTTCTTGCTTCAGAGGGTATTGGAAAAAGAACCAAGCGTCGAATAAATGTTGATGATCTTATTAATGAAGTTGTAAGAACTCTAAGGGGTTCTATTGGGAAAAATATTCATTTAGATGTCAAGGTTGGAAAGAAATTATCAAAAATTGAAGGATTTTATTCAGATCTATATAGAGCTTTTTTAAATATTGCACTAAATTCTTTTGAGTCAATTTCTGAGAAAGGAAAAATTAGTCTAAAAGTTAGAAACATAATTATCAAACCCAGTAACAGAGCAATTGAAATTTCGATTAAGGATAATGGATGTGGTATTAGTCGAAAAGACCTAAGTTCAATTTTCAAAGATGGCTATAGTACAAAAGAGAAGAAAGTAACATCAGGTTTGGGTTTATTTATAGTTAAAAATATAATCGAAGCACATAATGGATATATTAGTGTTAATAGTGAGCTTGGTAAGGGAAGTGAATTTGTTGTAACCCTACCTGCTATAGTATCTACAAAGAAAGCTTTACAAAAAAACAAGATTAAAAAAGTATTAATAGCAGAAGATGAAGTGCCGATTTTAGAATCAATTTCATACTTACTGGAATCGTATAACTACAACACCCTATGTGCTGCGAATGGCATTGTTGCTATTGAAAAATATGAAGCAAATCAAGATGTTGATCTAATGATTATTGACAAGTTAATGCCTGGTTTGGATGGACTAGAAGTAATTCAAAAAATCAGAAGTAAAAACAAGAGAATCCCTATATTTTTAACTACTGGAATCCAAGACATCAATGATAAAGAACTTTCAAAGTTAGGGATAAACAAAATTATCAAGAAACCTTATGACTTCGAATTGATGATTGAACTAATCCGAGGGATTTCCCTCTAAACCATCTTCAGTTTTTGCTTCAGAAAGATCGACTACCTTAAGATCATTAACCCAATTAGTAAGAACCGGAATTTTTATTGAACTTAATTTTTGCAAAACATTAATGATATCTTTTGTTGCATCTTCAATAAAACCCACTCGTTTTTGAACAATATCTTTAGATAATTCATCCTTTCGCAGTTCTCGATTAATTGCAGCCGTGGAGAGATTTATAAGGGTTAATGGTTGCTTTATCTCATGATTTGCTGTAATAACAGTGGCAGCATAAGTTTGAACTTTTTCTATCTCCAACATTACTTTTTGGGATTCTCTAAAACTCAGAGCTGATTTAATTCGAGCAATTAATTCTACCCTATTAAATGGTTTCTTAATATAATCGAAAGCTCCTGCTTGAAATCCCTCTTTTAAATCCTCTGCCTCTGTTAGAGCTGTAACTAGTAATACCGGAATTAATTTTGTGCTCTCCGATGTTGTAAGTCTTTTGCAGACTTCAAAACCAGACATACCGGGCATCATGACATCAAGAAGAATAAGATCTGGCATCTCTTCTTCTGCTATTGTTAAGCAAGTGGGACCATCATATGCAGAAAGAACTTCAAATCCTTCACGAGTAAGTCTTTCCTCAAGGACGAATACATTATCTTTCTGATCGTCAACAACCAATATTTTTTTCATATCACTACTATTTTAATATTTTTTGAATACGCTGCTGAATTTTAAATGACAAAGTAGAATTATCAATCGGTTTAGTAATTAAGTCATCAAATCCATTTTGCTTGATAATACCAAAGTCATCTAACATTGCCTGGGCTGTCATTGCATACACCAACATATGCTCTGTTTCCTTATTCGATCTTATTCTTTTTATAGCTTCAAATCCATCCATTACAGGCATACGTATATCAAGAAGAATCAGATCAGGAGCAGTTGATTTTAACATAGTTAAACATTCTGCACCGTTATTTGCAAATGAAATTGAGCATCCTATATTTTTGATTATCTCCCCGACCGTAAATTGTGTGTCTTTATCATCATCCACAACTAAAATATGAAACTGATTTTCATTTTGGGAAATACCAGATGATGTAGAAGCCTCTGTATCATCTTCAAATTTTCTATTTTCAAGTGGAAAACTAATGCTTTTTTTTAATTTTTTCACTAAAGAATATTTTCGATCTAAAGTTCGAAAAACATCTTCAATTCTTTTACTAAAGTCTAAGACCATTGTATCTAATGCTGTAATCAGTTTTTGTTTGTCTAACTCATTTAAACTGTCCGGTATCACTGTAATGATTGGAAATTTATTTGTTTGATGTAGATAAGTAAGTAATTTTAAATTAGTATCATTTTCAATTAGCATGTCAACAATCAAAATGTCTGGTTTAAACTCATCAATAGTATCACTTATGTTTTCAACTTCTGATACAGTCATTGTATCAATATGACCGTTCAATTGGTCAATAGTTCCCTTTCTTGCCTCTGAGTCATCACCTAACCATAATATTTTTTCAGCTTTATTATTATTGAGCTTAATTATGTCAATACAGTAATTTATCTTATTTATGTTTTCCTCTCCCACAACAATATCAAAAACATCTAGTAAATAAGCTTTTTTACCGTCACTTTGAAATGACATTACACCAATTGGGATATTTGTAGTGGACTGATTGCTTTTCAATTCATATAACATATCCCAATAGTCTTTCGTGATGTTAGTCGCATTGATTAGAATTCCATCCAGTGAGACATCACCGATTTGCTCAACTATCTCTATATTGGGCTTGCTTTGAATTACATCGTATTCACTTTTTTCAAAATAATTTTCAATTATTATTTTATTCCTATTATCATTATGTATTAGAAGAAGTTTTTTACGATTAATTTGTTTTGAAGAACTATTTTGTTGATATCGAAATTTTTCAAGCAAGGGAAGACTATCTATAATAACATTAGATAATAGGATTGTAAATGTTGAACCTTTGAAATCATTGCTTTGTACTAATATTTTACCATCAAGAAGACTTATATATTTCTTGCAAATGGTTAAACCTAATCCGGCTCCTTGAAATTTTTTTGTATCAGAATGTTCTACTTGCTTAAATTCCTCAAAGATTAGCCTTTTATCTTCATCTGAAATTCCAATACCAGTATCTACAACATCAATTTTTAAAGATTTATCATTTGTTTCATCTATATTGATTTTAATTCCACCCACTTCAGTAAATTTTATTGCGTTACTAATTAAATTAAGAATTATTTGTTCCAGTTTATGCTTATCGGAATGTATAAGTAAATCTTTATCATTCGCAAAAACAATTGAAAGCTGGAGATCCTTTTCCACTACCAGAGGCTCCATAGCTAGATAGATGTCATTGATAAATTCACTAATGATGAAATCACTTTTAGTAATCTCATATTTTCCTGACTCAATTTTTGAGAATTCGAGAATGTTATTTATCAGAGTAAGAAGCTTTTTACCATTACGTAATACAATATTTAATCTGTCCTTTGTTTTAGGAAATGTTGTAGAATCATCCGATATTAATTCTGTCAATCCAATAATTGAATTTAGAGGGGTCCTTAGTTCGTGTGACATATTAGCAAGGAATTGTGATTTTACATGAGTTAGTTCAACTGCTTTTCTTCTTTGCTCTTCTAATTCATTTGCTTTCTCTTTTAAATCAGTATGAAGTTTTTTCAGTTCTTCATTTTGATCAACTATTTTTTCATTTTGCTTTTGATACTGATCATTAAGAATCTTTAATTCATCAACAAGATCTTTCAATTGTTTTAATGATGCTGCATTATTAATTCCAATTGCTAATTGCTCCTTGATGCTATCCAAATATTCTTTGGGATTTATTGTTGGGATATGTTCGCTTGCAATTTCTATAACAGAAATCACTTTTTTATCGAATACAATAGGAATAACCAACAAATATTTAATATCAATTTCTAATAAACCTGTTTTTATCGAAGGGAAATCTTCTTCGAAAATTATTTCAATATTTTCCTTTTTATTTATTACATTAGAATAAAGATCCGGCTCGACTGCAGCTTGTAAGGTCTTTTCACTAATTCCATAAGTTGATATAAGATTTAACTCATTTTCATTAACCAAATAGAAAGCA
>JBDLIN010000095.1:0-13335 GCA_039714835.1 Bacteroidota bacterium
AATATTTGAAATTGGGATAAATATATTTATATTTATAAATAGGATAAGTTGTCGCAATATACAGTATGGGAAGATATTCCGGAGCACAGTGAGTTCTAGAAACTTTATCCTGTAGGAAGAAAATGGATCAATACTAGGAATAGTTGGATAATCAACTAGAAAGAGGAGATTATTGCTGAATCCATTGAAAGAAAGGAAGAAATTATAAATATCGAGATAGATCTTAAACTTATCGTATTATCTAAAAGGATGTTTGATGTTGCTGGTCACAATGTACGTTCGGATGTCTTTAAGTTTGAATAAACAGAATAAAATGAAATAAAAAATCAGTAATTCATAATAACCTAGTACAAATAGAAAGAGAGAATATATAATGACGAATTCACAAACAACCATAAACAAAAGAGCTAATGCACTAGCTGATAGGCTTGAGCAGGGAGCTGACACTCTAGCAACATTTGCTGAAGGATTATCTGACCCGGAATGGAATACTCCAGTACCAGGAGATGGCAGAACAGTCGGTGTTGTCGTACATCATGTTGCCAGCGTTTATCCAGTTGAGATTGAACTGGCCACAATTCTTGCGTCCGGTCAACCAATTACCGAAGTCACAAAAGACGCAGTGGACCAGATGAATGCAGAGCATGCTCAGGAACAATCGGAAGTGGGAAAACTTGAAACACTTGAACTGTTAAAGAAGAACAGCAAAACTGCAGCCGATGCGGTCAGAGCGTTCACAGATGCAGAACTCGACAGTGCAGAATCAGTATCTCTCAATGCTGGAGCACCTCTGACTGCTCAATTTTTCATTGAGGATCATGCTCTCCGGCATAGTTTTCATCACCTATCACGGATAAAACTAGCTTTTCAAGATTGATAGTATTGTTTCAGATGATATTGTACCTGTTGAAATGATAGCTAAGGAATACTAAGAAATATGTTAAATATTCCTTAAATAATTATTCAGTGGTTTATAGGTACTATCCCTATTCAATTGTTCTTACGTCCAAACAATAAGTAGGGAGCCCAACACGGCTCCCTTTCTTTTTTATTTTTGAGGGCGTTTAACTTCCACTTAAGAACTTAAAGTATCAAGTAGAGCTGTGAGGAGGGGAGAGGTAATAAAGATTAAAGGTCTTATTGCCCTACAAAATAAGTTGATAATGTAGGTGGGATGTCTTAAGTTGAAAGCAGTTAAAGGATTATGATAAAGTTTTAGTCTATTTTGACCTACCTCCTCAAAAAGTGGTCCATTAGTTATATTAGGATCAAAGGATAAAAATTAAGGGGAAAATTAAAGGTAATAAAGGGAACTAATAATGAGTAGCATTCTTAAGAAGACATTAGTCAACGTAAGTAAAAAATATTGACAAGGAAAAAATTATGAAGACAATGAAAAATAAAATTCGGGTTGCTAGTTTTACCGCATTACTAATGATACTTTGCGTCAATAGCATAATCGCTCAAGCAAATTTAGATAATATAAAATTACATGATTCAAAGACATTCGCTAAAAATAAGATCAATGTAGTTCAGTCACACTATCTGAACAAAGATGGTATACCTTCTTATGATCAATTCTTGCTAAATCATGGTTTAAATCCAAAAAATCAAGTAAATGATATGATACCCTATTTTTCATTCAGTGTTTCTCAAAAATCGCTTTCTAAGGAAGATGGAAAATTAATTCTTGACGAGGATGCTGTGCTACTTAATCTTGATTTCCATATTGAGAATATCAGCAGGCATAGTTCTGAAAATGAAGCACTTATTATCTGGGATGGCCGAGTATATGCGGAAGACGATGAACTGATTGTGGGCGGCTATTCTTCAAAATACAATGAGAGGCCAGTTGGGAAGATCAATGGTAATGGAGTATTCATTCCAGAATTGAAAGGTGATGTATCAAAGGAATTTCCAATACTACAGCTAAAAACAGAACAGATTATATTTGATCCTTTCAAATGGCATCTGTTACAAATTGAGCCAAGCGACTCGAAGAATATTCAAAAAATTACTCGTCAATTTCTTCCGATAAATATGTTCAGTATTAGTGGGGGACTATTAAGGGATATTAAATATCAATTGAAAAAAAACAAAAAAACATCATCACTCCAACTTAACGGAATAGTGAATAATAAAATATTTGAAATTGCAAATTGTAGTTTAAGCAATTTTGATGTGGTGAAAACTAAAGAACCATTTCGACCAGAATTGATTGAAGGTTGCAGTCAGTTAGGTGATGATGACTTTATCAAATTAACTGTGAAAGCAACGTTTTCAGAAAACATTACTCTAAAAGGTAAAGATATCTATTTAGTGGATGATATGAAATCTTCAACTGAAGATGCAGAATTAAAACCCGGTTCAATAACTGTTGATGGTGATTTCAAAGACTGGCGTAATATTAGTGGAATCTCCGATGTTGAGGGTGACTATGTGTCATACCTATATGAGAATCCAGATACTGATTTATTAGAGTTTAAGCTAAGTAATGATGAAAAATACTTATATCTATATTCAAGAGTAGTTGGTGCTCATGGAAGAACTGGTGAAAAAGGAAGATACTATTGGTATGCTTATATTGATGTTGATACTGACCCTAAGACTGGTTATCCTCCGACAAGAGATGATAATTGCTATTTTGGTATTCCAATTGGGGATGATTCTGAAGCTCAATTTGAATTTATTGGTAATAAATTTATCAAAACATTTTTTGGATTTACTGGTATTGGTGCAGAAAAGGAGGTCTTAAGCGGTACGCTTGAATTAGGGCCATCATTTTATTCATCCAAGGACAGAGATGGTAATAAAAGAGATAAATATAAAATTGAATATGTAAATCGAGAAGGATCAAGATTTATTACACACGATTATACAGAAGGGACAAGTGAAGATATTATAATTGCACTTTCTCCAGATGGATCTGAGGTTGAAATGAAGGTTGAGTTAGATGGTTTCCTCAAAGATATTTCTGGTAGTAAGTTGATGCATTTAGGAAAAAAGATTGATATAGCGGTTGGTGTGGAAGGATCGAGCGATCATTATGGCACTGACACATGGGGCGCAGACTCAAGCCCAGTGATCTATGGTTATGAAATCAAATAATTTATAAATGGATTACTAATCGTGCTCATAATTTATCCTTGGATAATGCTTCCAAATAATTGTTAAGGTTTTTTAATCTTTCTAACATACAAACTTTATCATGGGTCTGTCAGAAGTCTTGAGTAGGGGATGGATGAAGGTTATTAATTTGATAAATATAAAATATTTCCATAATTTATAAATGATTGAAAGCTGTCTACTAAATATTTATTAATTATTGCTAAAAGCTTTTGAATACATACAAAAGAGAAGTAATTGGGATATCCAAAAATTTTAATTCGAGACTTCTTAAATTGAATGAGTTCTGAAAAAATTATAGAAATAAAAAACCTCTCCAAACGTTTTAAAAAATTGGTTGCTGTTAATAATCTTAATCTAAATGTATACAAAGGTGATGTATTTGGATTTTTAGGACCGAATGGAGCTGGGAAAAGCACTACAATAAGAATGCTTCTTACATTAATAAAACCTACTTCAGGAAGTATTAAAATATTTAATAAAGACTTAGAACAAAATCGAATAGAAATTCTTTCTAAAGTAGGAGCCATCGTCGAAAAACCGGATTTCTACATGTATTTAACAGCTTATAAAAATTTGGAAATTCTGGCTAAAACTTCTGGTGTTGATATTTCAAAAAATAAAATTATGGAAATGCTTGAAATTGTTGGATTAGTGGCAAGGTATAATAGTAAGGTCAAAACTTTTTCTCATGGAATGAAGCAAAGATTAGGAATTGCTCAGGCTTTAGTTCATGATCCTGAACTGATTATTTTAGATGAACCTACAACTGGACTTGATCCGCAAGGAATGAAAGAGATTAGAGATTTGATTGTCTATTTGAGTAAAGAAAAAGGGAAAACTGTTTTTCTCTCATCACACATTTTAAGGGAAATTGAGCTCATTGCTACTCGGATGATAATTATTAATAAAGGTGCAGCCGAAGTTGAAGGTAAAGTAGAGGATTTACTTAATATCGACAAACTAAAAGTAAAGTTTGAAGTTAATGATTCTCAGAGAGCATTCAATATTATTGAACGATCAAATTGGAAAAAGAATTATTTATCAACTGACAATAATTACATTATTTTCGAAATGGAAAAGATGGAAATCCATGAACTAACAAAATTCTTTATAAATAATGGTATTGAAATTAGTTCGGTAATACCTATGCGTTCTTTAGAAGATTATTTTCTTAAAATTACTGAAGAGAGTTCAGTATGATTACTTTAATAATTATTGAACTTCAAAAGATATTTAAAAAGTGGCGAACATATATCGGCTTTATCGCAATTGGAATTCTAGTCCCTCTGGCTCAATGGGCACTTTATGCAGAGGGATTGCAAGGTTATCAAAACATGATTACACGTAGACTTGGTGATGCATTCATTACAGGTGGAAGTGTGCTAAACGGTTATTTATTAGCTTACATTGTTTTGCAGGGTTTGTACATTCACTTTCCATTTTTAATTGTTTTAGTTGGCGGCGATTTATTTTCGAGTGAAGCAACTGCAGGTACGTACAGAATATTATTAACTCGTCCAATAACAAGATCTCAAGTAGTTATATCGAAATTTATTGCCGGATTAATTTATACAGGTTCACTTTTACTTTGGTTAATGATATTAAGCTTTGGAATAAGTGTTTTATTATTTGGAAGTGGTGCACTCATGGTCTTTATAGATAAAATTTATATTTTCTCCTCAAGTGATGTTTTATGGCGCTTCCTTTCTGCTTATAGTTTTGCATTTATTAGCTTAAGTGTAGTTTGTACACTTGCCTTTCTATTATCATCATTAATGGAAAATGCAATTGGTCCAATAATAACAACAATGGCAGTTATTGTTATTTTTACAATTTTATCATTTCTACCGTTTGAAGTGTTAGACAAATTCCGCCCATATTTTTTTACAACTTATTTAGATGAATGGAAAATGTTCTTCACCGATCCTATTGATTTTACAAGTATTATTAAATCTGGAATAATACTCATTGGTCATATTGTTGGATTTTACACTATCACACTAATCATTTTTATTAAGAAAGATATTTTATCATAGGTGAAAAAATGTTGAAAATTTTGATGATATTTTTTACTGCAATCAATTTATCTGCTCAGCAAAAAAATGCAGATGAGATCTTAATTGATGTTAAGAATAAATTAGAATCCTTCCAAGATTACCAAGTTAATTTAAGCATAATAGTAGACATGGAATTTTTAAGAATTCCAAAAGTTTTTGCTAAGGCTTACTTTAAGCAACCTGATAAAATGAAAATAGAATCTGATGATTTTGCTGTCTTACCCAAAGAAGGTGTAAACTTTTCTCCAGCTAAACTACTTAACAACAAATATACTGCCATTTATATTAAGTCAGATTCATTGGATCAATCAAGTGTTGACGTAGTTAAAATAATTCCTTTAGAAGATTCCGTTGGTATTATTTTATCAACATTATGGATTGATTCAGAGCAAAAAATAATTAGAATGATAGAAACAACCACAAAGAATCGTGGGACATTTAAAATAAAACTTTTATATAGTGGAATGGAAAAATATGGACTTCCATCAAAAATGATATTTACATTTTCTGTTGAAAATATTGAACTTCCCGAAACATTAGAAATGGATGTCAGTGGTGTAAAAAAGCCACTGGGAAAAATTGGTAAAAACATAAAGGGGAATATTGAAATCATATATTCTAATTATAAAATCAACCAAGGATTGGAAGATAGTTTTTTTGAAGAGAAAGAATAATACTAAAGCTAATACGTTGTATTTTTGAACGAAAAAATCATCATTAAAATGGAAAAGCGGGATAAAGTTTTTCTTGAAAAACTGAAGTTGTTCAATAAGATGTGTATAACATTATAAAGAATTAATGCCGAACTGAGCTGATGACTAATCCATTATTGGATAAAGGTGTAAAACGGTATAGAGTGCAAAAACATTTGGGCAGGTGGGGTAGAGGCAGCGACGTTATACAGATGAGAAAAAATAGCAATATATAAATTAACATTATAAACAAAAAGGGATATTGAAATGGAACTCCAAGATATAATTCTAATTCCGGTTTATGTTTTTATTGCACTTCTAATTATAAAAACATTAAGTTTAGACGCCTGGATTGATTGGTTCTTGAGATTATTTAAAGCTCCTAACTATTTAGAAAAAAGAATTACTGATTTAGAAAATCGAGTGAAATGCTTGAAAACACAGTAATCTCTCTATCAGTAAGTGTTGCATAGAAAACAGAAATTGAAAATATAAAAGTAATTGAAGACGAATAAATAAGGGTTAACAAATGGATAGAAGAAAATTTATTAAAAGAACAAGTTTTGCAACAGTCGGATTAAGTATATCCGATACAATTATAGAAAAACTTTTTGCATCAACTGTAAAAGAGTATAATGGTGAAATACCACAAAGGGTATTGGGTAAGACAAATGAAAAGGTTTCTATTATTGGAATGGGTGGCTGGCATGTTGGAAATATTAAGGAGGAAAGGATAGCGCTAAAAATGATTGATCAAGCCTATGAATTGGGGATCAATTTTTTTGATACAGCGTTTAGTTATAATGATGGGAATAGCGAAATACGATATGGAAAAGCATTGAAGAATAAGCGAGATAAGATTTATCTAATGTCAAAATCCACCCAAAGGGAAAATACCGGTGCAAAAAAGGAACTAGAATTAACACTAAAACGATTACAAACAGATTATCTAGACCTGTGGCAATTACATAGCATAAAAACAAAGGAGGATGTTGATAAGTTGTTTTCACCTGGTGGAGCCTATGAAACCGCAGCAAAAGCAAAAGAACAAGGTAAAATAAGACACATAGGAATAACGGGACATTACGACCCTTATGCAAATCTTGAAGCCTTAAAATATCATGAGTTGCTGGACACTATTCAAATGCCAATTAATTTAGTCGACCCGAATTATAGAAGCTTCATAAATATTGTTCTATCAAAGGCAGTAAAGTATAACTTAGGAATTATTGCCATGAAAACAATTGCAAATGGGAAAATTATTGAACATGGGATTTCAACTGCAGAGGAAAGCCTCACCTACGTTTGGAATCTACCGGTTTCAGTTATAGTTTCAGGCTGTGATTCTCCCGAACAACTTTCTAAGAACATTGTCACAGCAAAATCTTATAAAAAATTATCAGATGACGATAAAGAATCATTGCTGTTACACACAAAATATTTACAGTTTAACGAAGTTGAATATTATAAGAAGAAGAATTAAGGTTTTAAGATAACATTAGATCATATGCACAAGAAAAAATGATAGCACTAAAATAATTTAAAATAACAATATTTGTAATCATGAACAGAAAAGCCTTTTTACATAATATATCAATTGGAACAATTGGAACAATTCTTTTGCCCTCACTAAGTTATCCTGTACACTTTAAATCAAGTGAACCAAATGGAGAAATTACTGATTGGCTAAAGACAGAACAGAGTGGAGATGATTATAACACGGTGATCAAGTGTGATCATCTTACTAAAGATATCAAAATTATACACATCTCCGATAGTCATTTAACAATACTAAAAAACGGCAAATCTGAATATCCCGATTTTGCCGAAAGAATGAATAAAGCATATTTAAATCCAAAGCATTATTTGACTGGTAATATAGGAACACGATCAGGTCACTTCGAAGAAATCTTAAGTAAAGCGAAAAAAGAAAAAGTAGATCTCTTACTATTAACCGGTGATATTTTAAATAATCCTTCAATTTATGGAGTAGATTATTTAGTTGAAAAATTGAAAAATTGTGGGATCAATTATTTGTATATAGCTGGTAACCACGATTGGCATTTCGAAGGGATGAAAGGAAGTCGAGATAGTCTTAGGAATGAATGGATTCAAAACAGACTACTTCCATTATACCAAGGCAACAATCCACTTTATTATTCCAAAATTATTAATGGGATTAATTTTGTGATGATCGATGATTCGACTTATCAAATAAATGAAGAACAGCTTAGATTTTTTAGAGAGCAAGTTGATAGGAACTATCCAATAATTTTAAGTATGCATATTCCAATATATCAGCCCGAGGATCTTAAAAATAATCTTTTTGGAATTGGTGATCCGAGATGGGGTTATAATTATGACCAGGAAAGTTATATGCTTGAAAGAAGAGAAAGATGGCCCAAAGAGGGAAATAAAAAAGAGACATTGGAATTTGTAATTGAAGTACTTGCATGTAAAAAATTGCTTGCTGTATTTGTTGGTCATAAACACTCGGCTTCGAGTAGAAAGATTAGTCCATCTGCGTATATGTATAGAACAAAGGCATCATATAGCGCAGCTCATAGATATGTCGTAATAAAAAAAAGTAATGAATAAAATGTAATGGGGTAAATAGAACTAAATTTACTGAGGTAATTTTCCATCATTAATAGATAACCATTTTCCGTCTTTCAGTCCCAAAAATCCCAAAAATTCAAAAAACAAAAATCACCCAATTAAAAATATAAAAGCTTGAAACTCTTATAAATAAAGAGCTTTAAGCTTGTGTGGAGAGAGTGGGATTCCTCCGAATAAGTCCCTTATGGAGAATCCGTTGTACCCCTTTCGAAGTACAAATGTTTGAGGGAAAGATGAGGAACTGTGAAGAGGGGATTAGTGAGAATATAAATTGATAATAAAATACAAATTGTCTATTTTTATTAATAATCTATAAACTAGCTATTTTAGTAATATACATGGTAAAGGAATAAAAATGATAAATACCATAAATCTAACAATCCTGACTATTGCAATTATATTTTTTAGTGGTTGTACAGATAAGGATAAGGAAGAACAGAAAGTACAAAATGCAGATATTATAAAAATAAATGAAAATTTTGACTGGCTTTTAGGTAATTGGGAAAGAATAAATGAAAAAGAAGATAGAGAAACTTTTGAAATATGGGAGAAGAAGAGCAATTCAGAATATCATGGTATGGGCTTCACAATGCAAAATGAAGACACAATAAAACAAGAAAAAATTCAACTAGTTAATATAGATGGGAAATGGGATTTAATTGTAAAGGTTCCAGAAGAAACAGAATCCATTACTTTTAAAATAACAGAATTAAAAGAAGATTCATTTATATGTGAAAATGATTCTCTTGATTTCCCAAAAATGATTAAATATTGGAAAGACGGAAACAAAATTAATGCGTTAGTTTCTGGAGATGATATGGAAATCCCATTTGAATTTGAAAGAATAAATGAAAAGTAAACCAAATATTATGTTAATTGAAACTTTGAAATCATTGTTTGAAAGAGATTTGAAAAGACTTAAATCTGAAATTGAATCATATAAGAACGAAAAAAATCTTTGGCGTACAGAAATGGATGTTACTAATTCTGCAGGAAACTTGTGTCTGCATCTAATTGGTAATCTTAATACGTTTATCGGACAACAACTTGGAAGAACAAACTATATTAGACACAGAGAACTTGAATTTTCATCAAAGGATATTTCCAGAACGGAATTAGTAAAAAAAATTGATGAAACAATTACAATGGTCGAAAAAACACTTGATAAATTAACAGATGACCAAATGGCGAAAGAATATCCAGTTTTAGTTTTTGAACATAAAACTTCAACAGAATATTTTTTAGTTCATCTTACAACCCACTTAGCTTATCATTTAGGACAAATAAATTATCACAGAAGGTTTTTAGACGAATAAAAAACAATACACAACTCGTTAAATTTAATTAGTTGCCAATAATCTAAATCATTTTCCACTTCACTTTTACAACATTCTTTATCCTTTTACAATTCTGTTCAACAATATTTTACCCTCCCTTCAATTTATCCCAAAATCCCTTAAAAACGAAAAAGCTTGAAACCCTTATAAATAAAGAACATCAAGCTTTTGTGTTCAAAGTTAATTGTAAAATATTAAAAAAATATATCTAAATAGTTTATAAAGTTTAAATATTTGATCAAATTAAAATGTTTAAATTATAGTTAATAGCTTATGCACACACAAACTAAGTTGACAATTTGTCAGATTTATTTTAAGTTAATTTTCATAATTGAATTAGAGCAAATACTTCTGAATGATATTAATGCAACTATTTTTAAAAAGAGTTGGAGTCTAAATTGATGTGTATATATAAACAATGTAATCAATTAAAATATCTAGTTCTATCCATCGCCATGATTATATTCGTTTTTTCATCATGCCGTGGGGAGAATATAGAATCTGATAGTACAGATATAACTGATTCATTAACGACTATAGATACTGATTCTATATCCCAAATTGATTCTATTTCTGATGTGGGATTTATACATCGCCTGCCATATTTTGGAGATCTGGATAGTATGATCTCGCGTAGATTCATTCGTGTTCTCGTACCCAATAATCGGACACATTATTTTCTTGACGGAGGTCAGCAGCGGGGTATGGTTTATGAATATATAAATGCTTTTGAGAATCATCTGAACAAAAAATTAAAAAGATCCAAACTAAAGGTGCGTCTTTTTTGTATACCTGTTCGGCGTGATCAGCTAATTCCACAACTAATTAATGGATATGGTGATATGATTGCTGCAGGACTAACAAGAACAGAAGATAGGGCCCTGGAATTAGATTTTACTTCTTCTTTAATAAATGGTATTAATGAGGTAATTGTCTCCTGGAAAAAGGCACCTGCTCTGCATCAGTTACATGATCTATCCGGTAAGACAGTTTATGTTCGAAAATCCAGCACCTATTATCAACATCTGCAGCAGTTAAATTTAGAATTAAAATCATCTGGGAAAAAGCCGGTTCGAATATATGAAGCTGATGAAAATCTTGAAACGGAGGACATTCTTGAGTTAGTGAATCATGGTACTATACAATATACAATAGCCGATGATTATTTAGTAAATATCTGGTCCAAGGTGTTGGATAATATTGTAGTTTATGACTCAATACCTTTGCATAAAGGTGGAGCAATATCTCAGGCTGTTCGTAAGGATAGTCCGAATTTAAAAAAAGAACTGAATCTCTTTATCAAATCTCATCGAAAGGGGACTCTGTTTGGAAATGTAATATTTAACCGCTATATGAAGAATACACGTTGGGTAAAAAATCCATTACCGGATAATTACGATCCTAAAATAGAAAGATTTATGGAATTATTTAAAACCTATGGTGATCAATATGATCTAAACCATATTTTTCTGCTTTCCCTAGCGTTTCAGGAATCACGTTTAAATAATGGGGCACGGAGCCATGCTGGTGCGGTGGGAATAATGCAGATTCGCCCAACAACAGCATCAGCAAAACCCATATATATAAAAGATATTACAAAACTTGAGAATAATATCCATGCCGGGACAAAGTATCTTCGTCACATTATGGATACTTATTTTAACGATCCAGAGTTGCCAGTTTCCGAACGTATGTTCTTTACAATGGCAGCCTACAATGCTGGTCCGCATCGAATCTCCGTATTGCGAAAAAAAGCAGCAGCTTATGGATATGATCCAAAAAAATGGTTTGATAATGTTGAAATAGTAGTTGCAAAATCGATGAGTAGGGAACCGATTCAATATATCAACAACATTGTGAAAAATTATGTTGTGTATAATATGATGAAAGAAAGGCTTGAGATGAAGAAAAGAGCTATAGATAAGATTAAATGAGTGTTTCCTGTCAGCACCTAGTGGACAAAAAGAGGTTTGAAAATAAGATATGGTTATGATGTTCTTTATCATTAACTGATAACTAAATTGATAACTGATTTCCGTCTTTTAGTCTAAAAAGTTCCCAAAATCTAACAAAAACAGAAATAATCCATTTAATAACAAAAAAAGCTTGAAATCCTTATAATTAAAAGGCTTAAGCATTAGCGTATCTGACATCCAATTCTAAGATGTCGCAAACCATAAATTAAGGCATTACCCTCCCCACCAAAATATTCTACTATGGTTCTCTCATAGGTTTTGAGAAGGAGGGGATGTATGAAAGGATTTTAGGATTAGATGAAAATCCATAAGGTATAATTATTGAAGTGTATTCAATAAGTAATATTATTTCACAAAACAAGAATATTACAATGAAGAAAATACTTTTATTGAATCTGTTGATTTTTAGCATATTTGTAATGTTTTTTATTACCAGCTGTTCAGATTCAACAAGTTCGGATGAAAATGAGACATTAAAGGTATATCTTACAGATGCACTAAGTAGTTATGATGCGGTAAATATTACATTTTCTGAGGTAAATGTTTACATCAAATCTGATTGGATCACAGTTGTTGATGATCAACTTACTGCAAATCTACATGACTATAATCATGGTAAAACTACGGATTTACGTGGTATCACATATAGAATGAGAATCATTTAACAAATATTTATTAACAACATTCTGTCTCTATTTTTATCAGGCAGAATCCCAGCCGAATTAACCTTTCTTATTTCTTGGTGAGAAAGGATTACCAAATATAGATAAAAACAATAAATCAATAACATATGGAGACAAAACCATGAAAACAAAAGTTAAGTTTATTGCGTTATTTACAATTCTATTTTCTACATTTTGGTTCGGCTGCCAAGAACAGATTACGGAACCTAACCTTTCACAATTACGAAAGCAGCAATTTGTATCTGAACCTAACGAATCATCTACTGAATGTAACAAAGTGGCTGATCTCTGGGCTGGAGCTGGGAATAATAACTTAAGTAAAGGAGAAGATGTTGGAGATGTCTACTTACACATTGAAGATGGAATCATCAAAGTAGATTTTGATGTAGATGAAGGTTCAGATTGGTTTTTAATAGAAGCGCATTTATGGATTAGCCCTAATCCTGCTAGTATCAATAATTTTCCACAAAAAGCAGCTCCCGGAAAATTTCCCTATAATGTTAATCTATCTGCAGTAAATCAAGAAATCCATACAATTGAGGTTGATCCTGCAGAATTAGGACTTGAAGACCCTTGTAGCACTAATTTATTCTTAGCTACACATGCAGTTATAGGTAAATTTGATACCTATGGGACCAATATACAATTAATTGAAGAAGAAGTTGAAGCATTAACTGTTTCTCCAAAAGGGTATGGTTTGAAAAATTACTCAAATAAATTAATAGAAGAGGCGGCTTGGGGATATAGTGAAGATTGTTCTAAAACTTTTATAGATTTAGGAATATCTAACAAATGGGGATGGGTATTTTGTGCAGAAGTTTGTTGTGAAAATAGTAATGGTG
>JBDLIN010000096.1:0-13241 GCA_039714835.1 Bacteroidota bacterium
CCAACTCTTAAATTTGCATTATCAGGTCAGTTAACAAATTCGGCAAGACAAGGTTATAGTCATGCTTGGAAATATCGAAGCGATCACCAAGCTCATATAAAGACTGATATGAATAGACAGATATTTATGGTCACGCATACAATTAACAAAAATTTATTCTATACAGCAAATGTTTCTCGCTTTGAAAATAAAGTTAAAACACAGGTTGGAGATAAACTTCCTTCAGAATATGAAATTGGAAAAACTGGTGAGACGGTCTATTTTTATATCCTTGGAGATGATTCAAGGTATGCTGATAATCGTACTATCACATATCGTGGTAAGATTGATGCAACATGGCAGGCTAATAATTATCATCAGTTTAAGAGTGGATTTGAATTAATACAGCATGAAATCAATGTACATGAAGAATTAGAACCATGGCCATCTGGAGCAAATTTCAAGGACATTTATTCAAAAAAACCTTTTGAATTTTCTGCATATCTGCAGGATAAAATCGAATATGATTATATTATTGTTAATATGGGTTTACGCTTAGATTATATAGATGCACAAGCAACAATGTGGCCGGATATTAGGAGGTTTGGAGAATTTGATGAGAACAATAATTTTGTCCCAGCAGAAGAAGTGCTGGTTGATCCACAATTTCAATTAAGTCCAAGGATTGGGCTAGCTTATCCAATAACTGACCAATCAGTTTTACATTTTGCTTACGGACATTTTTTCCAGAACCCGAATTATAATGCACTTTACTATAATAGTCAAAGAGATATGTCTACTTCATTACCATTAGTTGGCAATCCATCAACTAGAGCGCAAAAGACTGTATCCTTTGAGGCAGGTATTAAACAGCAGCTTGGTGAAAGCTGGGCATTAGATGTTACCGCATGGTATAAAGATATTACTGATCTACTTTCTACTTTGCAGGTTAGTTATTTGTCGCAAGACTATGTGGTTTATTATAATTCTGATTATGCAAGTGTAAAGGGAGTTGATCTTACATTTAAGAAAAGATACAGTAATTATTTTTCAGGATCGATCGATTACAGTTATATGGTTGCTACTGGAAATAATTCACAACCCAAAGGAGGGTTTTTCAGTGCATTTACAAATGAGGAAATTCCTCATCAGGAATATTATCTTGATTTTGATCAACGACATAATTTTGCAGTCAATCTTAGTTTCTATATCCCAAAAGATCATGGATTGATTTCTGATCTAAATTTCAATTTTATTTTTAGAGCAAACAGCGGGTTTCCTTATACTCCATATGTTGATCCAACAGTTAGGATTGATGTTAACTCTGCACGAAAACCCTGGACATCAACATTTGACTTTAGATTGCAAAAACAATTTTCACTATCATTCCTATCACTAGGTTGGTTCTTCGAAGCAACAAACCTGTTTAACAATGAAAATGTATTATGGGTATACTCACGTACAGGCAAACCATTTGATAACGGACAGCCTGGTCTAGTTGGTTCATCACCGGATGCAAACCATAATCCCTCTCATGTTGGACCACCAAGAACAATTACAACTGGAATACAAATAATATGGTAACCGGAGAAAGATTTATGTATAAAGTTCTAGTAAAGTTTATAATTCTTTTCATGGTATTTATCTTAATCACAGAAAAGATAAATGCTCAGTTGGATTGTAGCAGCTGTCATAAGGAAGAAAAACTTGGAAAATTAACGCCACTCATGAAACCTGTATCCAGCGTTGAAAGAGGTATAGGTATTATGGATAAAGGTCAAATTGCTAACTACCTTGGAAATTATGGTATCCTTTCAAACTTTCATGAGTATTTTAATGAATCAATCCGATGGCCTGCTGAAGCTTCCGAGGTTGTTCATTACAGCTTTGGACTGGGATTAGTTGTGGCATCAAAAGGAAATGTGATCACCTCTGTAGTCGGAGGACCAATGAGTAAATATGATTGGGCTCCGAAGGACGGTTCTCGTGGACAAGTCTTTTCAGGTGATGTTACCTCGCCACCACCCGATGAAACACCTTTCCTTGCACTGAGTGATAACCCGGAAACTTGGCCTGAGGGTTATTTTGATGAAAGTAATTCTTGGATTGAAACATCTGGGGAAAGACACTGGCCTGGATTTTATCGCTTGGATATTGACCCTGAGTCACCAACCCACGGACAGGAAGTTGTAGGTGAGTTCGTATCTGATAGAGATATTTATTGCGTATTCGATGATGAAGAAAATTCAAATCCTCAAGGCCCTCTTGGAATTGAAGTTAAGCAGATGGCTTATACTTTCGGTAGACCTTATGCAGAAGATCTGCTGATTTGGGAATATGAAATTGAAAATACAAGCAACAACACTTTGGATAGTGTTTATATTGGTTATACAGGTATTTTCAGACCAGATTTCGATAATGAAGATTATATTAATATTATTGACACTGATCCAAATGATGAACATCAAAATGGAGATTTTGTCTATATCTATGATATAAATAATACCAAAGATGGAGCTTGGGAGAAGGATCTGGTGGACATGGGAATTGTCGGTATTAATATCCTTGATACTCCTAAAGATGAATATGGTAACCCAATGGGTGTTACTGATTTTCATTTTTTTAGTAGAGAATTTTCTCCGAAAATCGATGAGGAAATGTGGCCTGTTATCTGCAGTAATCCAAATGATCCAAATTTAACTGTCCCAAGCGCTTATTTTCATGGTGCTGATAGAAGGATTGACACTACCAATCCTGATAGTCTAAAAAAATATTTTCCTACAGGAGCACCAATAAATTATTTAATTTTTACTGGTCCTCTTACACTTGATCCTGGCGAGGTAGTTAGCTCATCTATCGGATTGGTTATGGGAAGTTCAGGGAATATTCCAAATGAACCAGATACAACTGATCTTATGAATAACATGCGAATATTGCAGCAGATGCATGATAGAGCATATCAAGGATCAGGACCACCGAAAACACCTACAGTAAAAGTTTCATCCAGTGATAAACAAATACGCCTTGTGTGGGATTCTGCTGCTGAGGATTCAAAAGATGCCCTTACTGGGAAAAATGATTTTGAAGGTTATAAGATCTACCGTAGTGATAATCAAGGTAAGACATGGGGTGATCCAATTACAGATCAATTTGGAAAAATTGTTGGATACAAACCGATTAAAATTTTTGATTTAATCGATGGTATTAAAGGGCTAGACCCAGCATTTAATCAATCATTAGGTGATGATACTGGAATTAAGCACAGCTACATTGATAAAAATTTAATGAATGGGGTTGAATATTGGTATTGTATTACCTCTTACGATATGGGTAACCAGAATCCAGACAGTCTTGAACAATCTTATCAATCTCCACTTGGCAGCTCAATAATGGAGAGCCATACTGTATCGGCGACTCCTGGAGTTTTTTCGCAAAACTATATACCACCGGAATATAGTCCGGAACTAACGCCAGAAGGATCATTTCCTCCAATCGGAGGTGTTTGTCAAGGTATAGTTTCAATTGATGTTGTTGAGCCTGATTCAATTACTAGTGATAATTATTTAGTAACATTTGTTGATTCTACTCTTGAGATTGTAGGTAGTGATACTAACTATGTACTAGGTTTTAATTTTTATCGTATTGATCCAGAAACAAATGATACGACAATACTTTTAGATCATCACTTATTTTCTAATGAATCAACGGATAACTTACCTATTACTGATGGATTTCGATTGACTGTTTTAGATGTTCCATCTGGTGTTGCATCTCAAGGATGGACAACAGTGAATGGCGACACTTCCACATTTTATTGGAATACTCAACCGGTTGAGAAATATAGAGAAATAACTACAGGAGAAGTTGTTTCTGAAATGGTTTATACTATTGATGACTATCGTGTTACGGTGGATGAATCTGGTGAAGGTCTAACAGCTACATTGTATGATTTTTTCACAGGGACTCTTCACCACGATAGTACATATAATTTACCATTGAAGGTAGATATTATCACAGATTTAGAAAACCCTATAGATGTTAGTGATAATACATTGCTAATGGAATTTGCCGTACTTGCTCCACCCGATTATAGAAAAGATTACTATAGTCCTGTTGGTTGGGATTTAATTCCAGGTGGAAAAGCATATTCTGCTGGAAGTCCAGGTTTTTATGAAAAACATATTGATATTTTGAACTTTGAAAAATATGATATAGATGAAACTACCGGGGATACAACATTTACCGGACTTGGCTTGCAAACAAACCATCAACCTAATACGTATATAAATGCAGATGCAGATACAGTAAACCAAATTGCTGTACCTCCTTCAAATGGTGATCAGTTCACAATAAAGACTTATAAACCGTTTAGAAAAGAAATTAGTTATGAGTTTTCAACTAAAGAGACAGAGTTTACAAATAATAGTAATCTCGATTTGAATAAGATTAGAGCTGTACCTGATCCATACATAGTATCCAATGAGTTTGAGACATCTCAGTTTGGGAAAAGATTGATGTTCAATAATTTACCGAATGAATGTAAGATAACAATATATACTATTGCAGGTGATCGTATTGATGAGATCTATCATAATGATAGTAGAGGATTTGAGTTCTGGGATATGCGCACTTATAACGATCAGTACATAGCGTATGGTCTTTATGTGTTTGTTGTAAAGCTCCCTGATGGAGAACAAAGTGTTGGAAAATTTTTGGTAATTAAATAGCACTGGATTTTCTGGAGAAAAGAAGATGAAATTAACTTGTAAAAGAATTTATGGACAAAAAATTGACAAAAGATATATCATGTCATTCCGGCAATCTTTTAGCCGGAATCTTTTACAGTGATAGAGATTCCCGCTAGGAACATGCGGGAATGACAAATATTAATAAACTTAAAAAAATAAGAACATGAAAAAAATAATACTTTTTTTATTAGTTTTATTGTTACCGACTACATTTTATGCTGGTGGTTTTTCTAAAGTTGGAACTGCTGCTGCACAATTCTTAAAAATTGGAGTTGGAGCAAGAGCAATGGGACTTGGTGGAACATTTACTGCAATAGCAAATGATGTTAGTACGATCTACTGGAATCCGGCTGGGATAGCAAATTTAAAGAGAACATCAATTGGATTTACACACACTCAATGGTTTGCTGATATCTCTCATGACTTTGCTGGAGTTATAGTTCCTATTTCATCATCGGATTATTTTGCTGTTCAAGCATTGACTCTAAACACCGGAGAACAGGAAGTAACTACAGTTCAAAAACCTGAAGGAACAGGAGTATTTTACAATGTAAGAGACCTTGCAATAGGTTTATCGTATGCTAGACAGCTAACTGATAAGTTTTCAGTCGGGCTTTCTGCTAAATATGTTATGCAAAGTATGTACAATGAACAAGCATCATCACTTACTTTAGACATTGGATCATATTTGAGAACAGGATTCCATGGTATGATCATAGGAATGGCAATTTCAAATTTTGGCGGTACGATGAAATTAGAAGGACGGGATCTTATTACAATTACAGATATGAATCCTGCAATTAGTGGAAATTATAATCCAGATGCGAGATTAACCACTCAGGAATATCCGCTGCCTTTGATTTTTAGAGTAGGCTTAGCCATGGATTTTATTGGAGGAAATGATCCCTTAATTGATTCAGAAAGCAGTAGACTTTCAATTGCTGTGGAGGGAACTCATCTAAACGATAATAATGAACGTTTTAATGTTGGTAGTGAATTCTCATGGTCGGAAACTTTATTTTTAAGAGCTGGCTACAAAATAAATTATGATATGGAAAACTGGGCATTTGGTGCGGGAGTTAATATTTCTGTTGGAGGTCAAGATATTGTTTTTGACTATGCTTTCATTGAGTTTAAGGACCTTGGGAATGTTTCACAATTTTCACTTGAATTGCGTTTATAAACACATAAATAAAATATAAATTAACAATAATTACAAAAGGAGTACTATTTAATGAAACCTAAAATTCAAAAATCATTGCTTTTATTATTAATGATTTCAATTACTGTTTTCTTTGGTTGTTCAAAAACTGAAGCGCCAAAGGAAGAAAAGAAGGAAGAAGGAACAGAACTTCCAGTAACTAAACTCCCTAACATGAAATCAGGAGCAGAATTTTATTTTTCACCAGATGGCAAAAGCATGATTGGCAACGCTAAATATGAAGGTGATGAATCACATCAAGTTTATACAATTAACATTGATGGAACAAATCTTAAAAAGATTAATAAAGATGGTGAAACTGCATGTTCATATTATTACCCAGATGGAAAAAAGCTGATTTGGACTTCAACACATGACAACCTAGATTTACCAAAAGGAGATTTCTCTGATCCGAGAGATTATCCAACAGGTGCAGAGCTTTATTCAAGTGACCTTGATGGTGGAAATGTTGTTCGATTAACTAACAATAAATACTACGATGCAGAAGTTTCTGTTTCTCCAGATGGTAAGAAAATATTATTTACTCGTTCTATTGATGGCAAATGTGATTTATGGATTATGAATGTTGATGGTACCGATGAACATCAAATTACTTTTACTGAAGAATGGCAAGAAGGTGGTTCTTTCTACTTAAAAGACAATACAATTATTTACAGAGCATGGGAACGTAAGAGCGAAGGACAACGTGGAATGCCGATGACTATCTTCACTATTAAAGATGATGGTACGGATCTAAAACAAATTACACATGATGATGGAACAAACTGGGCCCCTCACCCAGCTCATGATGGAGACCACTTTGTATTTATAAAAGTTTTGCCACCAATGAATTTCGAAATTTATCTAATGAGTATCAAAACTGGTAAACAAACTCGCTTAACTTATAACAAAGCGTTTGATGGCTTCCCAGTATTTTCTCCAGATGGAAAAACAATAGCATTTTCGTCAAGTAGAGGAGAACCAAAAGGTTCGAGAAATCTTTCTCCATATTTCATGGATATATCATCTTTAGGTATTGGTTCTGAATAAATAGGGTTCAATTTGTAAATGCCATTTCAAAATTTGAAATGGCATTTTTTTTGTATTTATTAAAATCATTAATTAACTAAACTCTAGTTATACTGGAGGAGATTTAAAAAAATGAAAAAACAAATAAAAGTAACATGAAAAACATTTTAATTACAATTAGTCTAATGGTATTTGTATCATCAATTCTATTTGCACAGCACGGAAAATCAAGTACTGACAAAGCTGATTCGCTTGCTAAACCAAGCCACTCTCACCAGCGTAATACTGATCCACGCTACTCTGTTTTTGGACCACCAAAATCCGCAGAATGGAAATTCCAATTAGCTTATGAATATAAAAAGGAAGAAGGAGTTTCAGCTTTTAATTTTTATCGTAAAGATCAAAGAGATAAAACAATATTTTTTACAATATTGGATAACAGTTTTGATCATATCAATCAATATCGGGTTCAACGAATATCTGGTGGTGCTAGTCTATTTCCTATCAACGATGATGACCGATACCAGTTTGATGTTGGTGGTATATTTGACAAAATTGTTGACACAACACTCTATAACAAAACTATGTTTTCGAGATTTACTTGGAGACCAAATCGCCAATTATGGATGAGAGTTGGATTTGAGTATTATGATGGACACTTTTTAGGAAGTGGGCATGGTGGTAGTTTTTATGGTGAATCTTCACTAAGTTCATACTACATGGCAGCAAAATATAAATTGGGATTTTTCTCACCAGTTGGTGTTGCTGGTGGAGGTAAACTTGATGGTATAACAAACAACCGATTTGGTGGTGGAGCAATGCTCGATGGACCATTGGGTTTATTTCTATTTGGAGGGTATATTAACAGTACTGACGAAAAAGAAAATGTCCGTACTTTAGCTGCTGGTAGATGGGCACCTTTTAGGCCAGATGGCTTGCCAAGTGCATTTTTAATTTGGAAACATAGAGATGATTATGATTTCCAATTAGGCGGAATCTTTTTTGGACGAAGAAACCGTTTTGTTCGTCCAGCTGCTGTAGGAATGGTTACTGGAATGTTTGTCAGTAGTATTACTTTACGGGCAAATAGTCAGTTAAGACAAAGAAAACTTATGACAATATCAGATGATTTCCAAAATTCTGATTATTCAGTTTATTATGTTCATCTAAATCAGAAAATTACTCCCACAAGTAGTGTTGGTTTTACTGTAGTACAATTCTTCAAATTATTTACCGGTATGGAATTTTGGATATTTAAGGAACCTGTGATTGGTCTCTTTTATAATGAAGAAACAAATCCTGTTTACAATCCGATGACACACCAAATGGGAGATGAAACAGAGAAATTTTGGTCCTATCAAGTAGGATCAAGAATATTTGAAAAATTTATGTTCAATATTATTCATGAACCATCAAGATCTGGTTTGACTCTATCGTTCTCTTATCTACATTTCTAGTAGATGTCAAATGTGAATAAAAACAGGTGTGAAGTTTTTAGTGTATGTTATTTATTAATATTATTGTTTTACGAACTAAAGCAAAATAGTATCGTCTAAATGTTGAATGAACTATTTTTTTTGATTTGTTGATAAAGGAGTAAATTTTATGTTGTTAAAAGAAAGAATTAAATATCTATTTGTAGTGGTTTTTCTCATGCAAATATCTATGCTTGGCAAACCCGCTGAGGAAATAGAGCAATTACCCAAGGGCGTTTCAATTCATCAGTTAGATAACGGCATTAAAGTACTCTTAATAGAAAATCCAGCTCTTCCTATGATCGGAGTTAATACAGTTGTAAAAGTTGGCTCCGCATATGAAACCTTTACATCGAGTGGGATGAGTCACATGCTTGAACATCTCTTATTTAACGGAACATCCACACTTGATCAAAGAGAGCTTTACGATTTGACTGATAAAATTGGCGGATATAATAACGCGAACACATCTGAGTATTATACAAATTACATGATGGTAACACCATCAGAAAACATAAAAGAGGGAATGAAAATTCAGGCGGGGATGCTTTTTGACTCAATCTTGCCAGAAGAAAATTTTGAAAAGGAAAAAGGGATTGTTCTTGAAGAAATTGCAAAGAGCCTTGCAAATCCAAGAGAACAGGCTGATAGAAATATTCGCGGTATTCTTTATTCAGGACATGCTCTTTCGCTTCCTACACTTGGAACTTATGAGACTATAAAAGGAATGAATCGAGATGATGTTTATGACTTTTATAAAAATAATTATGTTCCTAACAACATGCTGATGAGTGTTATTGGGAATTTCAAAACCCCTGAAATGTTAAAATTGCTTAAAGAAATTTATGGAAGTGCTGAACCGGGTAATGTGGCACGTCCGAATTTATTAGAGTGGGGAACTGGTTTCGAGATACCTAAATCATCGATGGGTGATTCTGTAAGCAATCGTTTCTACAAAGGAGAAAATGCATTAGTCCAGCATTTCTATAACATTGATAGTCATTCAGAAGATTTTTATGATCTTCTTTCATTTTCTCTTGATGTTAAAAAGTATGATGTCGAAAATGCTTTGAAGGAGAAATTTCCTGAACAAATTAAAAAGATAGAATTTCTAGTCCACGACACTCCAATTGGGAGTTTTCTACAGGGAACAGCTGTGCTGAATAATGAGCAAAGTATTTCAGAAGTATCAAATGAATTTGATAAACAGTTACAAAATCTTAGTCTCCTGCTTTCGGATGACGTAGTCAATTCTCAAGCAATAAAAACTAAGACTGCATTTTTAAAACAGATCGAAAAACCGCATATGTTCGGAATATATAATGCAGGTCTTATTGCTCAGAAAGGACTTGATGCTATCATTTCTAAATTCAGTGGAGAAGGAGTAATTCAAGCAGGTAATGAGCTAAAGAAGTTTAAAATTACAAACAGTCCAAAAATAATTATTCAACATCCTTCTTCTCCAAATAATGAAGAAGCTGATAACGCAATAACTCAAGTTGAACTTTTCGAAAACGAAGGTGCAGCATCTGTCATCGCTAAACAAAATAGTGCAAGCAATCTATTGGCTATTCACTACATGTTTAAATATAAATCTGAACACGAATCACAATATCGTAATGATGTTGCAAAAAAATGGCACGATGCATTTGGTAATCGAATAAAATCTGCCGCAAATCAAAGAAGGAGCTCTAAATATGGCCTCAGCTTTGTTGTGAACGATATTCCTTTTATCCCGATGGATGATATCTATTTAAGTCCGACTTTTGGTTACATTCGTGTTGAAGGTCTAGCGGATGATATCGAAGGGGCAAGTAATTATTTGAATGATGAGATGTTGAATTTTATTCCAACCGAAGAAGAATTTAATAAAGTAAACAAAGGTGGAATGCCTCCAATGATGATGGGTGGGAAGGATAAGAGTAAAGAGCTTTACAAAAAAGCATATGAGTCGTTAGTATTAGAGCCCGTCAAGGAAACTAAAGATGTTAAGGAACTGGATTACAATGGATTTCTGAGTTTTGGTAAAGAGTATTTTATTCCATCGAATATAATTATTTCAGTTGTATCAAAAGCTGATCCTAAAGTTGTTAATGACAATTTTTCAGATTTCAAGTCTGATGTAAAGCCTATACATAGCGGACTTGCGAAAGAACGTGGATTTAAAATATGGAACGAACCTAAAAAACTTGAAGAAAACGGTGGTGGAGAACAATCACATACCTTTTACGGATTTGTTAAAGCATATGATAAAAAAGACGAAGCGGCATTAACTGTACTTTCGCTCATGCTAAAAGATGATATTGTTTTTAACATTAGAGAGAAACAAGGATTAGCATATAGAATGTCTGCAGGAATTAGTTTTAATGATGGTAAAGCATTATTCTTTGTTAAAGTTCCTACTCAGCCTCAGAATGTTGAAAAACTTGTGCCACAGTTTCCAAGTCTGTTTGATCCAAAATTTGCTGATGGAATAACAGAAGATGATTTAGAAAAAACTGTAAATATGTATTTAGGTAAAATGATGTTCAGAAGACTTTCAAGTATAAATCAAGCTTATTATTTAGCCCATTCTTATTACTTTGATGGCAATATTGATGCTGATAAGAATAGTCTTGATGACTTAAAGAATGTAAAACTAAATGAAGTCAAAGAAGTTGCAAAAAAATATTTAATAGTAAAAAATCCTGTTGAAATTATTATTCACTAAAAAGAATAGCACGCAGATTTAATATGATGGTTATGAAAAAGCATGATATGTAATCAGTGATGATCATATTTATCATAATTACCTGTGTCCCATTAAATTAAGAGGTACAAAATGTTTAAAAAAATCTTATTACTACTGTTTATTACAATTGTAGTGAACGCACAAAATGCATCGTTTCATCATAAAATTGATGCGATAATTTCGCCATTTACTTCAATGCTTGAAGTTACTGATGAAATTACAATTCAAGAATCACAACTTAAAGATGAACTTGAATTTAAACTACATAACGCTTTAAATGTTGAAGAAAATGAATTTGTAAAATTAATTAAAGAGAATGTTTCTGGTTCGGATGTTGGAATGGATAAAGATGATGTTGGTTCTGATTCTAATGAAGGTCTAAAGCTGCATCTCTATAAAGTTATAACTCCAAGTGGTCATTCGGGTGATTTAACTATTACATTGAAATACAAAGGTGAAATAGCATCTCCAGTAAAACAGAGTGATGAAAATTATGCGCGAGGATTTAGTGAATCTGCTGGTATAATTTGGGAAAAGGGTGTTTACCTTGCTGGATCTACATATTGGGTGCCTTACTTTAACGAAGAAATGGTAACTTTTAATTTAACCACAACTGCTCCAGCAGATTGGAGAGTTGTTACTATTGGTAAAAGAACATTGGATGAAAAAAGAGGTGAAACCCACGTTGATACTTGGGATTCTCCAACTCCACAAGAGGAGGTATTTTTAATTGCAGCCGCTTTCAATGAGTATTCATATTCAATGGGTGCTGTAGATGCAATGGCATTTTTGCGTACACCGGATGAGGGAATGGCAAATAAATATCTTGAAACTACTGCTCAGTATATGGAGATGTACCGCAAACTTGTTGGACCGTATCCATACACAAAATTTGCACTTGTAGAAAACTTTTGGGAAACCGGATATGGAATGCCGTCATTTACATTACTTGGTGAAAAGATTATTCGTTTCCCCTGGATATTGCATTCTTCTTATCCTCATGAACTTCTGCATAATTGGTGGGGAAACTCAGTTTATGTAGACTTTGAAACTGGTAACTGGTGTGAGGGTATAACTGCATATATGGCTGACCATTTAATTAGTGAACAGCGAGGACAAGCAGAAGAATATAGAAGAGCAACATTACAAAAGTACACCAATTATGTTACTCCCGAAAATGATTTCCCGGCTAGTGAGTTTTTATCTCGTCATGATTCTCCGAGTGAAGCAATAGGTTATGGAAAAGTTCTTATGGTTAATCATATGCTTAGAAGAAAAGTTGGTGATGAAAATTTTACAAAAGCATATCAAAAATTTAACAGAGATAACAAATTTACACGTGCTTCATTTGCTGATATCCGTGTTGCTTTTGAAGAAGTTACCGAGGAAGATCTACAATGGTTCTTTGATCAGTGGATTACAAAAACTGGTGCTCCCTCATTAGTTTTAGAAGAAGCTAAAGTTAAGTCAGTTAGAGATTTTAATAATATTTCTTTTGTTATTAAACAAACTCAAGAAGGGGATGTCTTTTATTTAGATGTTCCTGTTGCAATTGTTACTGATAAAGGGATAAAGTATGAAACTGTTCAAATGAATGAAAAGAAGGCTTCATTTAATATATCATTAAAAGAAAAGCCTGTTAAAATAATGATTGATCCTCATTTTGATATGTTTAGAATTCTAGATCCAAGAGAAACACCTCCTACATTTACGAAAGCTTATGGTGCTGATCAAACTTTAATAGTACTGCCAAATGAGGAGGGTGAGGATTATAATCTTTACAAATCTTTTGCTGATTTGTGGACAAAGGGAAAAGAAGACAAATTCACAGTAGAATCTCAAGATGATGTGGATGAACTTCCATCAGATAAAGCAGTTATGCTTCTTGGATTAGATAATAAATTTGCATCTGCTGTTAATAGTGCAATTAATAAGTGTGATGCGGAAATAATGAAAAGTGGTGTTAGATATGGTAAACGTGAAATATCAGATGAGAACAACAGTTTCTTTATCTCTGCTGTAAACCCTAATAATGTTAAGCAAGTTGTTACTCTTTTATCAATTGGCAATGCTGATGC
>JBDLIN010000097.1:0-13220 GCA_039714835.1 Bacteroidota bacterium
AAATTAATTCAAGAATTTATTAAAGCAGCAGAAGTTGCAACAGCCACAGTAGAAGTAATTCCAACTGATGCAAACGAATTAAACAAAGCATTAGTTAAAGCTATTGATACTGAAGAATCTATTCTCTTCGCTCAACCTGATGATTTGAGTAAAGAATTATTTAGTGAATTTGTTACTAATCCAAAAGTCGTTAATAAGCCAACAAATGAACAACTAAGTACAATTAAATGTGGAGTTACAGACGCTTTCGGCGGTGTTGCAGCTACAGGTTCCGTTTGTGTTTCTGTAACTAAAAATTTAACTAGTCCGGTAAGTATGCTTACTAGAAAACATATTGTTGTAGTTGATTCAAAATCAATTGTTCCTCGTCCAAGAGATGTTCTATCAGAGGAATATCTTGAAGGGAAAGGATTGAGACGAAGCTTTTCATTTATCACTGGTTCAAGCGCAACTGCCGATATGGGACCATTGGTCAGAGGAGTTCACGGGCCCGGAAGGTTACACATTATTATTCTGGATTGAAGATGTCAAAAGACAATATTATAAATATTCATCCGAAAGAAGTTGCCAATAAGTCTTCGAAAGAATCTATGAAGAAAGCTATTGCTATGGCTCTTGATGTTGAGAGTGAAGCGGTACGCTTAAATACACAAACATTTAATCGTAATAGATACTCTGCAATTTCAAAGTTAGATGATTACGAAGATCTTAAGGATAATGCTAGAAGAATAAAGGAAGAATCAATAGATAAATTGCCTGACTTAATTAAACAACTAACGACAGTTGTTGAAGAACGTGGCGGTAAAGTATTTTTAGCAAAAGATAAAGAGGAAGCAAGTAACTATATTAAAAATATTTGTTTAAAACATGAAGCAAAATTAGTAGTTAAAGCTAAATCAATTACATCGGAAGAAATAAAATTAAACTCGATTTTAGAAAAAGAAGGAATCGAAATTGCCGAAACTGATTTAGCAGAATTTATACTTCAAGTATCAGGTGAGCAGCCTTCCCATAATGTTGCCCCCGCGATTCATAGAAGTCGTGAAAGAATTACTGAATTATTTAAAGAACATTTTGATACTCCAGAGAGTTTAGATACTGGTGAAGATTTAACAAAATTTGCACGCGATATTTTACGACAGAAATTTCTTACTGCTGATATTGGAATAAGCGGTGCAAATATGATTGCTGCTGACAGTGGAACTATTCTGCTTGTTGAAAGTGAAGGAAATATAAGATTAACGACTCAATTACCAGCTATTCATATTGCAATATCTGGAATTGAAAAAATTGTTCCGAGCAGAAAAGAGATTGGCACTTTCATAGAATTGCTTGCTGCTAGTGCAACGGGGCAATCATTAACCACATATACAAATATTCTTCAGCCACCACTAGATTTACCTGTTCTTAACATAAATGGCAGAGATGATAAAGAAAGGGAATTCCATTTGGTATTGGTAGATAATGGTCGTATGAAAATGCGAGATGATACTGATTTACAAGAAGCGCTCTATTGCATAAGGTGTAGTGCATGTATGAATGTTTGTGCAAATTTTCAGACAGTAGGAGGTCATGCATTTGGAGGTGAGTGTTATGTTGGTGGAATTGGTGGAGCATGGACAGTTTATACTTCTGGCAATCTAAATGAGGCACGGTTTGCCGAACTTTGTACTGGATGCAGTCGATGTATCCCGAATTGTCCTGTCAGAATTGATATTCCCAACTTAAATTCAACTATTAAGAATAGGTTAATAAAAGCTGAAGGTGCATCATTACAGAAAAAGTTCTTTGGGAACTTTTCATATTTGGGTAAAGCTTCATCAATATTTCCTGGGATCTCAAATTTTATTAGTGATCTTTATATTACAAGAACTGTATTAGAAAAAACTGTTGGACTTGATAAAAGAAGGACTGTTTCAAAAATTGCTGATAAAACTTTAGTAGCTCAATATAAAGCTTATAGAAAGAAAAAAAGAATTGTAAAGAGGAATGAGGCCAAATTCCAAACAGAGACAGTATTATTTGCTGATGGATTTACAAATTATAACCATCCTTCAAGTGGAATGGCAACAATAAAAGTTTTTGATAAATTAAGAATACCAATTGAGCTTACAAAAACAATGGATGAAGGCCGTGCATTGCAATCACAAGGTATGTTAGATAAAGCAAAAATTAAAGCGAAAGAGGTTGCATCATACCTTAAACCATTTGTTGAAAAGGGAAAAAAGATCATAGTAGCTGAACCGAGTGTACTAGCAATGATTAGAAGAGATTTCGAAAAGTTAATTGATAATCAAGAACTATTTGGAAAACTAAAAGAGAATAGTTATGATCCAATTGAATACTTAAATTATTTGTCGGAATCTGAAGATATTTCAATTCAAGAATTGATAAATCTTCCATATTCTGAAAAGGAAGACATATTTTTACATAACCAATGTCAAATGAAGACAATTGGAGCAGGGGATAAGGTTCAAGAGTTTTTTGAGAAAGCTGGGTTTAATGTAATATCCTCTACAGTTGAGTGTTGCGGAATGGCTGGAAGTTTTGGTTATAAAAAAGATTATTACGATTTAAGTATAAATGTTGGTGAGGATTTAGTTAAGCAAATTGAAAAAGCTGAATCGGAACAGGGGAAACAAATTCTATTAGCAAGTGGAACATCATGTCGTGCCCAAATTAGTGATGGAATGACTAATCGAAAAGTTACACATCCCATTGAGTTTATAGAAAAAATAATGAAATAGATATTTATTCTGAGAAAAAATGAATAACAAAATTGAAGGAAATTACAATTCTGCAAAAGAGTTAGGATCACCATCAGTTCATAACTTATGGATACCGGATGGTTCAAAAGACCTCCGTTTTGATAAATGGACTCCAAGAGAATTACTTAAAGATAGTTTGGATAAAATATTCGAGGATGAACACTCTGAAGAATATATTAAAGATGCAGTTGAGAGTAAATTATTTGGAATAGGAAGTGAATCATACGTTGTTGGATCACATGATTTCTATCTTGGATATGCGCTGACAAGAAATAAAATGGTTTGTTTAGATATGGGACATTTTCATTTAACAGAGAATGTTGCTGATAAAATTAGTTCAGTGTTACAATTTTCTAATGAAGTATTATTCCACATAACTCGTATGGTAAGATGGGATAGTGATCATATTCCGATAATAAATGATGAATTGCGTGATATGGCTTCCCAAATTATACGTTACAATTTGGATAAGAAGACACACATTGCATTAGACTTTTTTGATGCAACACTAAATAGAGTAGGGGCATATGTATTGGGTATTCGTTCAGCGATAAAAACATTATTAATAGCATTACTTGAGCCATCATCAAAGATTAAAGCAGCAGAAGAAAGTGGAGACTATTTGAGCCGACTTGCACTTATGGAAGAGGCAAAAACTCATCCGGTTGGTGCTGTATGGGATTATTATTGTCAAATCAATAATGTCCCAACCGAATCGGAATGGCTTAAGGAAGTAATTGATTATGAGAAGAATATATTAAGTAAAAGAAGTTAACTAAACAAAAAGTATTTAAGGTGTTCCCATGGCTCAAGCAAAACTTACTGAACAATTGGACTCTGTTGAAGAATTTGAAAGAGAACCGGTACCAGAAAGTAAAATAAAAAGTTGGAAAAGTTTTCTCGGTATGTATGCTGGTGAGCATACTGCTGGTACTGAATTCGTGATCGGTCCTTTGTTTGTTGCTCATGGCGCTTCTGCTAGCGATATAATTTGGGGATTATTAATTGGTAATATGCTTGCGGTTTTAAGCTGGGCATTTTTAACCGGACCAATTGCAGTAAAGGAACGTGTTACGCTCTATTATTTACTTGAAAAAATAAGTGGTAAAAAACTTACAACTGTTTATAATTTAGTCAATGCGCTTATGTTCTGTTTCCTTGCTGGATCAATGATAGCAGTATCTGCTACCGCTGTAGGAATTCCATTCGGTTTGGCTATGCCTACTCTGAATGATTGGCTCCCAAACAGTATAGGATGGATTGTGGCAGTTGTAGCTGTAGGTGCAGTAACAACGATAGTTGCAATGTTTGGCTATAACTTAGTATCAAAATTTGCTAATATAGCTGCACCATGGATGATATTAGTTTTTCTTGCATCAGCTATTGCAGTACTACCTGAACTTGGTGTTCATTCATTATCTGATTTTTGGGCAAGAGCAAATGATACCATATGGACAGGAACACCTTTGGAGGGTCAGAGTCAATTCACATTCTGGCATATAATGTTTTTCGCATGGTTTGCTAATATGGCAATGCACATCGGCATGGCAGACCTTTCAATTTTACGCTATGCAAAAAAATGGTATTATGGATTTAACTCCGGTGCTGGAATGTTCGTTGGACATTATATGGCATGGATGGCTTCCGGTATTCTATATGCTCTCTTCTTGAAAGAAACAAGTTTTAGTACAGAGTTTGCTCCTGGCCCTGTTGCTTATCGTGCTGCTGGTATTGCTGGGGCCTTAACTGTAATAATTGCCGGATGGACTACAGCAAATCCAACAATATATCGTGCCGGTCTTGCATTGCAGGCAATACGCCCAGAGTGGAAAACATGGAAAGTAACCCTTGTTGTTGGATTGATAACAACATTAGCTTCTATCTTTCCTGCACTAGTAATGAAACTCCTTAATTTTGTTGCTTTGTACGGATTGATCCTAATGCCGATGGGCGCTGTTATTATAATGGACGAATACATAATCCCCAAATTAAAATTATCTCAGAAGTATGCCGAGACTTTTAATAAATCATTTAATCTTGCGGCGGCTGTTGCGTGGGGGGTTACACTGCTTTTCAGTATCTGGTTGAATTTAACATTTGGAGTTGAAGTGTTTTTCTTGGGCTTACCAGGATGGTTTGTTGCCGCTGCATTATATATAGTTACAAGTTATTTCGTTCAGAAGAATAAAATTAAAGGAGGAATAAAATAATGAGACCACTATTAAAGATAATTTCGCTTATCGGATTGCTTGTTACAATAATTCCTTCTTTCTTGGTATTTACAGGAGTAATAACCTTGGATAATAACAAACTCTTAATGGTACTCGGAACAATTCTTTGGTTTTCTACTGCTCCTTTTTGGATGAATAAAAAAGTCTAGATTAAATCTTTTAAATATTAATAAAGTATATCATTTAATTGAAATAAAATAAATATCTGTTTTGAAATAGTATCAAAACAATTTATGTTTAATGTAGAATACCAGCCGATATGTATGTTTATGATCCAGCCGTTTTGAGTTGAGTGTCTAAATATTCATTAGCGAATAAAAGTAAATCCATAGAAGACCCAGATTTTACACGAGGTATGTGGAAGAAGCGAAATCCATTAATTATTTCAGAAAAATGAAATATCCAGACATTTTTTGCTTGACATTGTACAGATGATTAATTATACTTCTTAATAATTAATCAGAATCTTTAGTCGGATTAATTCAAAAGTATTTTTATTAAAAAGCAAAGGATCCCAGCCATGACTTTGCCACACATCTTATTACTTGGAACTGCTACATCCATGGTAGTTCTAGTTCGCATTATTCAGTTTGCTAATAAAACAGTTAAAATTCGGGAAATGTGGGAAACTGCATTGGAAGCAAATAAACTAGGTAGAAATATCTAAGAAGTTTAAAATAAATAAAAGCTCCTGCAAAGGAGCTTTTATTGTAATTCAAATAAAGTTCTTATTGGATTACTTGAACTTCAATTGCTTGAGGACCTTTTTCTCCTTCACCAAGAGTGAATTCAACTTTTTGGCCTTCTTCTAAGGTTTTGAAACCGTCAGTTTGAATTTGCTGATAATGTACAAAAACATCATCACCTTCTTCTTGTGAAATAAATCCATAACCTTTTGAACTGTTGAACCATTTCACAGTTCCAGTTTTTCGCTCTGCCATACTACAGATACTCCTAATAATTATATAATTTTACTCTAAAATAAATTGAGCAGAGCTTAAAAACCTAATGAAAACTCACTAATATTCTTAAATACTAACTGATCAATTATATTTTATACTATTCTTTAAAAGAATAATATATAAACTATAAATTATCCATTATATATACAACTAATATATTGAATCTTAGTTATTATTTTATGAACCTTAAATATTCCTACTAACAGTTATTTCTTTATTACCTTCTTATCATAGAGTAGGATTAATAAAGCTGAACTCAATCCAATGAGGGCAAATATAAACCACATAATATCAGGTCTCTGCATATCTCTAGAAAAAGCAGCGTAAAGCTGTCCGGATAATATCCCACCAAATAAATGCCCTAATGCAACGCACCAATAAAAATATCCCATATAAAGTGCAACTTTATCTGGAGGAGCAATTTTCCCCGTGTACTCCTTTGATTTTGGAGAAGCCATCATTTCTCCAAAAGAAAATACAATTATGCCAGCAACCACAACCCAACCAGTCGTACCAAAAATTAGTATAATAAAGCTTACAACCGTGATCATTACACCCCAGAAAATAGTGGTGAATGGTTTTAGTTTGGTTACTAAATATGAAATCACAACTTGAAAGAATATTATTGCTCCTGCATTTGCATTAATGATATACTCGGGATTTAATTCACCAGGAACAGCCATTGCATTGTTAAAACTTTCAATGCTATCACTAAGACCAATATAGCTCATAATTGAATTTAAGAATGACATAAGATCGGATGTATTAACATAATCCCGAATATATAGAGGTAAAGTCAAAAATATTTGATTAAATGAAGTCCAAAATCCAGACATCAAGAGCAGAAATAAACCAAATTTCCAATCACCAATTTTCATTGGAGATACAAACCAACTTCCATTAGTATTTCTTCTTCTAAGAATAAGATCGTAAAATAAATTAAGCAAAGACCAAATTCCCGCAGATAAAATTATTTGATTCCATGTTACAGTTCCATCAGAAGTAAATTTGGACCCGATTACTAATATCACAAGTAAACCAAAGACAAAAAGGAAAAACCTTCCGTTTCCTAAAACTTCAACCATATCAGAAAATACTTTTTTAAGTGTTCTTGGGTTTTGAGAAGCACTTTCAGTCGTAGGTTCTTTATAAAAGAAGGTAACAAAGATAAAATTAATGGCTATCCACCCAGCAGATGCAATAAAAACATAATCCCACGACCATGCTCTTACAACACCAGCAACGATTGGCCCGATAAATCCACCAATATTCACCATCATATAAAATATTCCAAATCCCATAGAAGAGGTTTTATCACTTGTGACTTTAGAGATAGTACCTATTATCACTGGTTTGAACATTGATGCACCAATAGCAACCATCATGAATGCTAGGAAAAATGTTGGAAAGGTTTTAAATACACCTAAAAAATAATATGCAGGAACCAAGACAAGAAATGCGTAAAACAACATTTTCTTGAAACCATATCTATCAGCTAAAGCTCCGGAAACAACAGGGAAAAGGTATAAAAAGAATGTAACAACACCTTGCAGTACACCTCTATCCTCGTCTGTAAATCCTAAACCTCCTTCCTCAACTGATCCTGTAATATAAAGTGAAGAAACTGCAAAAAATCCATACCATGCCATTCGCTCGAATATTTCCATAACATTAGCAAACCAGAATGTCATTGGAAAATCTTTAAATTTTATCTTATTGATCATAAAACTCCTTAATTGTATTAATTTTTATCACTAAATTTGTGATTATCATGATTTTATTATTATCATAATCTTGAATTTTTTCAGTTTCGAAAAATTCTTAAATTCATTTTCAATTTTTGATAAAAAAGGATACAAGTTAACTTTATATATAGGAGAAAATCAATGGAAAAAGTAGTATTAAAAACAGAATTTGAAGATATCAAATTAGCAAATCGTGGAAAAGTAAGGGATATTTATGAAATTGATGATAAATACTTATTAGTATCCAGCGACAGAATTTCTGCGTTTGATGTAATTATGAATGAAGGTATTCCAAGTAAAGGAAAAGTTTTAACTGCTATTTCAAATTTTTGGTTTGATTATGTAAAAGATGAAGTTGAAAATCACCTTATTTCAACTGATGTAAATGAGTTCCCAGAAGAACTTCAAAAATATAAAGATGAGTTGGAAGGTCGCTCTATGCTTGTTAAAAAAGCAGAGTTAATTCCTATTGAATGTATTGTACGTGGTTATATTTCAGGTTCTGGATGGAAGGAATATCAAAAATCTGGAACAATTTGTGGAATTGAATTGAGAGAAGGACTCCTTGAATCTGAAAAATTAGATGAACCAATTTTTACTCCATCAACAAAAGCAGAAATTGGTCTTCACGATGAAAATATTTCTGAGGAAAAAGCAATTGAAATTGTTGGTGAGGAGACATATAATTTCATAAAAGAAACTTCTCTAAAAATCTATAAAAAAGCATATGATTATGCATATGAAAGAGGAATTATCCTTGCTGATACTAAAATGGAATTTGGCTTTTATAATGGGAAAATAATTCTTATTGATGAATTACTTACTCCAGATTCTTCCCGCTTTTGGCCGTTAGATGATTTTGAAAAGGGAAGAGCACAACTTAGTTTTGATAAACAATATGTTAGAGATTATTTACTTTCTATTAATTTTAATAAACAGCCTCCAGCACCAACTTTACCTGATGAAGTAATCATAAATACATCAGAAAAATATAAACAAGCGGTAATGTTGATAACAGGAAAAGAATTGGATTAATGCAACCAGTTAAAATTGAAGTAACAGATGATGATAAATTAAATATCATTTGGGATGATAATTCAAATTCGAATATTAGTTTATTAGATCTTAGAAAAGCTTGTCCTTGTGCAATTTGCTCGACGGAAAATGAAAATTTTTCTCATTCATACAAAGTCTATCGTGGTGATGAGACGGAAATATCTCATCTATCAGTAGTCGGTAATTATGCTCTATCAATTGTGTGGAAAGATGGACACAATACAGGAATTTATGAATTTGAGTATTTAATGAATCTAGCAGATAAAGAGAAATGAAAGAATAGTATATGATATTGCCCAATCAACTTACAGTACTAAGAATAATACTGACCCCGGTTTTCCTATTTTTATTTCTTTCCGGAGATTCATTGTTAATTCAGATATCACTGGGAGTTTATATTATTGCAGCTATAACTGATTGGTATGATGGATGGTTAGCTAGAAAATTTAATTATATAACAGATTGGGGAAAATTTTTAGACCCGTTAGCTGATAAAATATTAACATCTGCCGCATTCATTGCATTTGTCTATCTTGATATTCTTGAGCTATGGATGGTTTTAATAATTATTATAAGAGATTTTTTTACAACTGGGTTACGGGCATATGCTGATTATCAACGTGTATCTTTCACCACATCAAATTCAGCAAAATGGAAAACTCTTCTTCAAATGGTTTTTATATATTATTTGTTGGTGATTTATACTATTCACCAGTCTCCTTCAATTTATAACAGTAATCCAGAACTCTTTAATAATCTATTTGATAAAGTAACAATATATTACTCGATGCTGGTTGTAACTTTAGTAACACTTTATACAGGATTGGAATATATCTGGTCAAATTGGCTAACAATTAAAAAACTTTTAAACTTTGAAAATTAACATAGTAGAACGAATACTTGGTTCAGGATTTTTCACAGGATATATACCATTTGCTTCTGGTACTTTTGGCAGCTTAATAGCTTTAGTAATATATTTAATTCCTGGATTTGAAAATCCAACGATTCTTTTAGCTGCAATTTCATTATTTACAGTTATTGGAATTCATGTTGGGAATAAATTTGAGAAAGTATATGGAAAGGATCCTAGTCAGTGCACCATTGATGAAATGGTTGGAATGTGGATCACATTACTATTTGTGCCCAAATATTTGTGGTATATTTTGTTCGCATTCGTAATTTGGCGTATTTTAGATATATTAAAACCATTTCCAGTAAATATAATTGAGAAGTTAAATGGTGGTTGGGGGATAATGCTTGATGACATAATGGCCGGGATTTATTCACTTATTTTAGTCCACATTTTCATCTATATTATTTAATAAATATTATAGGAAATAACATGAAAGCGAAAATCATTACAATTGGTGATGAGATTTTAATTGGGCAAACTCTCAATACTAACGCAGCATTTATCGGTGAGAAACTAACTAAAATTGGAATAGATGTTAGTGATTCAGTTGTTATTGGGGATAATGAAGAAAGTATTCTTAACGAATTTAAAGATGCACTTGAAAACAATAAACTTATAATTGTAACTGGGGGACTTGGTCCCACTCATGATGATCTTACACTTGGTTGTATTGTAAAATTATTTAATACCGAATTAGTAGAATCTCCTGAAGTATTAAATGATATTAAAAATATTTTTGAGAAGCGTGGAAGAAAATTAACTCATTCCAATATTGAGCAAGCAAAAGTTCCAAAGATTGCCGACATCATTAGAAATCATAATGGTACAGCTCCAGGTACTTGGATTGAAAGAGAGGACCAAATATTTATTTCACTACCTGGTGTACCATTTGAAATGAAAGAAATGGTTACCGGATATATAATCCCGCGTTTAAATGAAGAAGCTTTTGAACAGAAGAGTAATCGAATTATAAAATCTTTATTAACAACAGGAATTCCTGAATCTTATCTTTATGAAAGATTAGGTAATATAAATACACTTCTGAAAGGAAATTCAATGGCATTTTTGCCAAGTCAATTTGGAGTTCGTCTAAGAATCACTGTTTCCGGGGAGAGTAAAGAAAAAGCAGAGAACCATTTAACAAGAATTGAACAGCAAATAAGAAGCAAAGTCGGGCAGTACATTTATGGAAAAGAAAATGATACACTTGAGGAAATTATTGGAAATTTATTGAAAGATAGAGGATTAACGATTGCAGTTGCAGAATCATGTACTGGTGGGCTAATATCGTCCAGACTAACAAATGTTAGTGGCAGTAGCAAATATTTTGAGCGAGGATTTGTTACATACAGCAATGGTGCCAAGGTTGAACATCTTAAGATTGATGAAGATCTATTGATCAAATATGGAGCAGTTAGCCTTGAAGTAGCTCGATTAATGGCAGAAGGTGTAAAAGCAGTTAGCGGAACAGATATTGGCATATCGGCAACTGGAATTATGGGACCTACTGGTGCAACTTTCGACAAACCTATTGGTTTGGTTTATATTGGTATCTGCGATTCAAAAATATGTACAGCTAAAGAATTCAGATTTGGAGAAGATAGATTACTAAATAAGGATAGGACCTCACAGGCAGCGCTTGATATGCTTAGGAGAAATCTGCTTGGAATTGAATATGAAGATTAGACTCTTTATTGCTCTGATCTTGAATGATAAAATATTACAGGAGATTGTTGACTTAAGAAAGGAGTTTTATCCGGAAGATAATTCAGCAAGATGGGAAAAGAAAGAGAGACTTCATATAACACTGAAATTTCTGGGTGAAGTTGATAGTAGTTTAGTCTCTGAAATCGACAATAAATTAGAAAGTATATTTAAAAATTATAACCAAATTGATTTCATTTTTTCTAAATTTAGAGTCATTAAAAAACATTCTATTCCGAAAATTTTATGGTTGGGAATTAAGAGAAACAATTTATTAGAATCACTGTATTCTGATATTGATATTGAGTTAAGTAAACTCGGATTTGAGAGGGAAGAAAGAAAGTATAATCCACATATCACTTTATTAAGAATGAAAGGCAAAGAAAAATTATCTAAAATTGAACGATTGATCCAAAACCAAATAGAAGTAAATAATACTTTTATTGATGAAGCTGCTCTAATTAAAAGTGAACTTCATCCAAAAGGATCTACATACACAAGAATTAAAAGTTATAAGTTAAATAAAGGAGGCTTTAATGGCTGATGAAAAAGATGCAAAATTAAAAATACTTGAAGATACAATTTATTCAATTGAGAAAACCTATGGAAAAGGAACCATAATGAAATTGGGTGATGGAGTTATTAACAACATCGAGTCAATCTCAACAGGATCTGTTTCATTGGATTATGCTCTGGGAATTGGTGGTTTACCGAGAGGAAGAATTATTGAAATATATGGACCAGAGTCTTCTGGAAAAACTACAGTTTGTTTACATGTGATAGCAGAAGCTCAGAAAACTGGCGGTCTTGTTGCTTTTATTGATGCTGAGCATGCACTTGATCTAAACTATGCTAAAAAACTTCATGTAGATGTAAATAATCTTCTTCTTTCACAACCTGACTATGGAGAACAAGCTTTGGAAATTGTTGATACCTTGGTACGTAGTAATGCTTTGGATGTTATCGTAATAGATTCTGTAGCAGCTCTAGTACCACGCTCAGAAATAGAAGGTGAAATGGGAGATGCTCAAATGGGTGTGCAAGCTCGTTTAATGTCGCAAGCGCTAAGAAAGATTACGGGTGCTGTTAGTCGTTCAAAAACTTCCGTAATTTTTACAAATCAATTAAGAAGCAAGATTGGAGTGATGTTCGGAAGTCCGGAAACTACTACTGGTGGTAATGCTTTGAAATTTTATTCTTCTGTGCGCTTGGATATTCGTAGAATTGCTGCAATTAAAAGCGGGCAAGACATTGTAGGTAACAGAACTAAAGTAAAGGTAGTAAAGAGTAAAGTAGCACCACCTTTTAAAATTGTTGAATTTGATATAATGTATAATCAAGGGATAAGTAAAGAAGGTGATCTGATAGATTTGGCGGTAGAAAATAATATTGTTCAAAAAAGCGGAGCTTGGTTTACTTATGGTGAGGAGAGATTCAATGGTAGAGAGAAGTTTCGACTACGACTCCAAGAAGAAAAAGAACTCCTAGGAAAAATTGAAAAAGATGTAAAAGAAAAATTGGGGATGTTACCTTCAAGCGAAGAAGAAGCAGAGAAAGAAAAAACTAAAAAGAAATAATGATTTTATCTTCTGTTCAGAAACGGAGAAACAAGGCTATACTCAGTTTTACTGACTCTTATGAAATAACAATTAGTTACGAGGTTTATTTAGAATCTGGTATTTTCAAAGGTGATGAAGTCGACAGTAAAAAGCTTGAAAAACTAAAGTCTGATGATGAGATTTTTCAAACAAAAAATTCAGCGTTAAGATATTTAGGTAACCGAGGTCATTCATCTTTTGAATTAAAACGGAAATTAATTAAGAAGGGTTATAGGAAAAAGA
>JBDLIN010000098.1:0-13159 GCA_039714835.1 Bacteroidota bacterium
GGCTTCTTATATAGATGAGTTAGAAACTACATTTACAATTCATCATATTTGATTTCTTCAGCTTTCCCGCTTCGTAATCTAATTAAGCGTGCACGATGCTTTTTTACTAGATCGTAATCATGAGAGGCAAATAGTATAGATGTTCCCTTTTATTAATAGTGGTAAGAATATCCAAAATATCCTCCGAAGTTTCTGGATCTAAATTACCTGTAGATTCATCTGCAATAATTAACTTTGGATTGATGTTGTAACGAAAAACATTATGGATAAGATTGCTAACTGATTTTATTCATTTGATGTAATATCATCAAATGAATATCTCTAATATAAGTCTTCATATTTGATTTCTTCAGCTTTTCCGCTTCGTAATCTAATTAAGCGTGCACGATGCTTTCTTACTAGGTCGTAATCATGAGATGCAAATAGTATAGATGTTCCCCTTTTATTAATAGTGGTAAGAATATCCAAAATATCCTCTGAAGTTTCTGGGTCTAAATTACCTGTAGGTTCATCTGCAATAATTAACTTTGGATTATTAATAATAGCTCTTGCAATAGCTACTCTTTGCTTCTCACCACCAGAGAGTTGATTGATTTTATTTTTTTGTTTATGAGCAAGCCCAACTTCTGAAAGTGCTTGAAAAACTTTTCTCTTGATCTTTATCCTATTCGCACCGGTTATCTGAAGAATGAATGCCAAATTTTCATATACAGTTCTATCCTGAAGTAATTTAAAATCTTGAAATATTATACCAATATTTCTTCGAAGATCAGGTAAAGATTTTGGTTTAATAGTATCACTACTGAATTTATCGAATTGCATATAACCAGAATGAGGAAGGATATTCATATATATCATCTGCAGAAGTGTAGTTTTGCCTGCTCCACTTTTCCCAACTAAAAATATAAACTCACCTTCATCAATATGAAGATTAAGATTAGCGAATACTGGTTGGTTCTTATAATTAAATTCTACGTCCTTAAAAGTCAACATTATAATTTCTTCATTATGAATTGGATTCTTTCATTTTCGCTGTTAGCATCTTCAAATGTAAAAGCTTCATAGCAATCAATTACTTTCAATCCGGCAATTTCGGATATATCAAAATAAAACTCGAAGTCATATATTTTTTGTGTATGAACTTCATTAATTATTTCACCATTTTCAAGTTCTAATGTAAAACTATTCTTATGGAGCATTTCATTTTTATCGTATTTGCTACTCTGAGTATATTTTAATCCGCGGTATTTTCCACTTCTATTTAAACGTTTTATGTTTTTCAAACTGTTATTCTCAAGACTCGCATCAAAAGTAAACACTCCATCAAATGATAATATTTCTCTTACTTCACTAAAATATCGTTTAATTTCTTCCTCATCAGTAATATAATTGATGCTGTCAAATGTCGAATAGATAAAATCGAATTCATTCTTGAATGGAAGAAGGGTCATATCTGCACAAAGTCTATTACTATTTTGCGGAACTTTATCAAGCATGCTTTTCGATAAATCTACCATAACAATATCATCGAAAACTCTTTCAAGATATTTTTTTAACTTCCCAGTACCACAAGCTAATTCAAGAAAATTCTTCGCATCATTCTTGTAAACTGTTTTGATATCAGATATATAATTTGCCCAATCCTGATAACTTAATTTCTGCATTAAGTGGTCATATATATATGAAACAATATGATATGGATCTGTTTTCATTTAATCTCGATTCTTCACAATTTTTCGAGACCATTTAAATGATTCAATAGTGCTTGTGATATCAGCTTTCAGTTTTCCAGCAATGTCATAAGCTGTACCGTGATCCGGTGAAGTTCGTACAAAAGATAATCCTGCAGTATAATTCACTCCTTTGTTGAAATGCAACATTTTGAAAGGTATAAGAAGTTGATCGTGATACATGCTCAAAATTGCATCATATTTCAAATAAAGTTTGTTAGCAAAGAATGCATCAGGCACACATGGACCATAAACGTTAAAGCCTCTTTCAACTGAATCTACAATGCTCGGTTGAAGAATTTTTATCTCTTCATTCCCTATTTTTCCACATTCTCCAGCATGTGGATTTAATCCTAAAACAGCAATCTTTGGATCAAGAATATTGAGATCCTTAATAAGTGTGTGATGAAGAAGAGTAATAAGTTGCCTAATTTTAGTCTTATTGATCAACCTAGGGACTTTATTTATTGGGTCATGAATTGTGGCAAGCATGCCCTTAAAGCTTTTTGAGAGAAACATCATTGCATAATTTTTCGAATTTGATAATTCTCCAAGCAATTCAGTATGTCCAGGATAATTGATTCCAGCTTTCTGCCATGCTATTTTTGAAATTGGAGCTGTAATCATCCCGGAGCTTAGATTTAATTTAATAATCTTATGAGCTTCAATAATTGATCTATAACTTGCTCTTCCAGAAAATCTAGTTGGTTTGCCAACATCAATCTTAACATCCCCAATATCAACTAATGTTACTCCATTATAGGATTGATCAATTTCTCCCAACCTCTTGATAAATTTATAGGGAAATTTAATATCTATTAAGTCTGCATATTTCTGGAAAACATTAGGAGGAATCGGGAGGATGAATTTACATTTGGATTTTGAATATAATTCATTAATTGATCTTAAAGCAATCTCTGGTCCGATTCCATTTGTGTCACCACATGTAAATATAAAAGTATTCGTTCTCATTTAACCCGAATGAAATTACCTGTGCCAGTTTCATCAGAGAAAATTATTTTCTTTTTCAATGATTTATATTCCCAGATCTCTATTATGTTATACTGTTCATTGTATGTTCTTTCTATTGAATCTGGTTCCCCAAATTTCACATATGTTTTTCCTCTATCGGATAAAGCACCAATGTCACCATTTAACGATTTAAAATTATTGTTTGCGTAGTCCACTCTCGAATAAAACAATTCAAAAACTTCATTAAAAGCTGTTGATGTATCATTATCAAGTTTACTCCAATAATCAAAAAGAACATCATAATAATCTTCTTCTGGAAAGGATAAAAGACTATCAACTTCTTTGTTTTTATCTATGATCTGCAGCATTTCAATAGCAGTTTCTGGATTGCGAAGTGAACGAGGTTTACTAATCCAACTGACAGGGATATTATATTCTCTACTTCTTTCACCCATAGTAATCTTAATTTTTGACTCTCCTTCAATAAGATTTTTATTTATTGATGGATATTTAAAAAGTTTTACCTCTGGATATTTTTCATTCTGATTAATAAGGATCTGTTTCTTGTAAGCTTCAATACTGAAGTTCATATCTTCATATTCAATCAATTTTTGTCGAATTTTACTTTTACCGTTTTGTTCAACTTCAAGCTCAATTGATTGAATTGATTTATCAAATACAGGGATCAGTAAGTCATATTCTATCATGGAATATGGTATTGAGTTCGCATCATTCGTTAATATATATGCCAATTTATTATTAAAAGGTATCTTTTCTTTAAATACTGTGAATGGTTTGGATAATCTTATAGAATCAACGATAACTTCTATGGGTTTTAATTTGACTTCGATATCAGTATTTTCAATCGATACAACAGAAGTAAATGTATATGTCCCTTGGCTTAACTTTACTGAAGTAACATCTTGTAAAAATATTTTATTACTATTAGTCAACTCATAATCATGAACAACGGTACTGCTTTTTTTAATAACTCTATCAACATGGTTATCTAACTTCGAAATATCTGTTGTTAAGGTTATTGCTGAATAAAAAGTTCCATTCTCCTTAATAAACATCAAATTCCTATAAGGTACTTTGTAGCTTATAAAACAAGTAAATATTGTATCGGACGGGACTATATGAGTTTCAATACTAACTGGTGAAAGAGTTGGTATTTTACCTCGCTTACCTTTGTGTTGTGCTGATATTGATACTATAAGGATAAAAAAAATAAAAAATATTATTTTCTTAAATGAGAACATGTGCAAGTAATCTTCGCTATTCTATTTTCAAGATATTCAAACTAAGAATGAGTAAAAACCAAAATATTAACTACTCATACTGAGCATAAATTCTTTATTGTTTTTAGTCCCTCTCATTTTATCCAATAAGAATTCCATAGCTTCAATGGAATCATACTCACTTAAGAATTTTCTTAGGATATAGACCTTGTTTAGTTCATCTTCACCGAGAAGTAATTCTTCTTTTCTAGTGCCAGATCTATTAACATCAATAGCCGGAAATATTCTTCGGTCAGACAGAGAACGATCGAGAACTAACTCCATATTACCAGTTCCTTTAAATTCCTCGAAAATAACATCATCCATTCTACTTCCGGTATCAATTAAAGATGTAGCGATTATGGTTAAACTTCCTCCCTCCTCAATATTACGTGCAGCACCAAAAAATCTTTTCGGTTTTTGAAGCGCATTCGAATCAACACCACCGGAAAGAATTCTACCACTGTGTGGTGCAACAGTATTATGAGCGCGTGCTAATCTTGTAATACTGTCTAGCAGTATAATTACATCATCACCAGCTTCTACCATTCGTTTTGCTTTTTCAATTACCATATTTGCAACCTGAACATGACGCTCAGCTGGTTCATCAAAAGTTGAGCTAATAACTTCAGCCTGAACAGAACGCTGCATATCCGTTACCTCTTCAGGTCTTTCATCAATCAAAAGCATGATAAGTTTAATATCGGGATGATTACGAGATATTGAGTTGGCGATTTTCTGAAGTAAAACTGTTTTACCTGATTTAGGAGGTGAAACAATTAATCCCCTTTGACCTTTACCGATGGGAGATAATAAATTCATCACACGCATAGAGTATTCACCAGGTGCAGATTCAAGATCCAATCTTTTATTTGGATAAAGAGGAGTAAGATTATCAAATAATGTTCTACCTCTTATCTCTTCAGGATCTTTCCCATTAATTGCTTCAACACGAAGAAGAGCAAAGAATCTTTCCCCTTCCTTAGGTGGTCTAATCTGCCCGCTGACATCGTCACCAGTTCGCATACTAAATCTTTTAATTTGAGATGGTGATACATAGATATCATCAGGAGATGGTAAATAATTATATGCTGAAGCTCTCAGAAAACCATAACCATCGTTCAGCACTTCTAATACACCTTTAGAAAAACTCAAGCCATCCTTAACAGTCTGTGCTTCCAAGATCTTAAATATTAGATCTTGTTTTCTTAGATCACTATAATTTGTAATTTTTAGTTCAGTTGCAATTTTATGAAGATCAATAATCTTCAATTTTTTTAATGCGGAAATATCCATCGGCATGGGACTACCTTTGATAATGATTAAATTTGTATTGTTTAATTAGGAAAAATTTCTTTGATTATTCCATACTTTGATTTTTGATTCTTGAACTTGATGAAAGGAACAAGAGGTATAGTGAAAAATTACATTTATTCTATTTTAATGTCAAGTTAATTATTTAATAAGCCTTTTTTTATCTCACCTAGTATGTAAATTGATCCAAGTATTACTAAACATTTGGGTTCTGCTTTATCAATGAATTGTTTTATATGTTGAACTGGATTAATCATTGGTGTTATAACTATTTCTTCACTAGAAGCTATATCAGCAATTTCTTGTATGCTGGCAGCTCTCTCATAATCAATCTCAGTAACAAATATTTTATCAAAATTTCTATTTAATTCCTTTAATATTGAAGAAATATTCTTATCCTTCATTGTGCCGTAAATCACAATTTTTTCTTCACATATTATATTGTCTTGATTAAATTCATTAAGGAATTCATCTATTCCTTCTAAATTGTGTGCAGCATCAAATATTATTTTTGGCTCATTATTAAAAATTTCGTAGCGTGCTTGTATTCCCGAATTCATAATGACATTTTTCAATCCCATCAAAATATCTGACTTCTTTAACTTGGGATTTATTATAAGTAATGAAAGAATAGCCAGCGCTGCGTTTTTCAGTTGATAACTACCACGTAATGGTAGTTGAGCAATATCAATTTCTATATTTTTATATCTAAACTGAATTAATCTATCTTGTTGCTCAATGAAATCCTCAAGTAGATTATAAGGAGAATTCTTTTCTGAGGCCATTTGGATAAGGACTGATTTAGGATCATGAGACATTAAACCAAGAATTAGCGGAGTATTCCTCTTAATAATCCCTCCCTTTTCTTCAGCAATTTGAGTAAGCTCTTCTCCTAGTATATTTGTATGTTCACTACTGATTGATGTTACCACAGAGGCAAGCGGTTCTAGAACATTTGTAGCATCTAACCTACCACCAAGACCAGTTTCTATTACTGCATAATCAACATTTTGTTCAGCAAAATATTTAAAAGCCAATGCAGTTGTTAATTCAAAAAATGTTGGGGAGTTTTCATCTATATACTCATTCATATCATTAATAAAATTAAGTATATAATTATCTGGGATCATCTCTCCATTAATTCGAATTCTTTCATTAAACTTAACAAGATGAGGAGAAGTATAGAGCCCCGTCTTAAAACCGGACTCCATCAGAATACTAGCGATGAAGGAGGCAGTACTACCCTTTCCATTTGAACCAGCAATGTGAATAGCTTTTAACTGCTTTTCAGGATTACCCAAATATGCAAGTAACCTTTGAATATTATCCAACCCTAACTTGATACCAAATTGATGGAGAGAGAATAATTTTTTAAGTGCTTCTTGTAATTCCATTTCTAAATTGAGTAGGTTCCTACTAGTTCGGTAATTTTATTTAGAGAAGTTTCTTCACAGTACTTTTTAAGACCATCAACTATCTCATTAGAAACATTAGGATTCACAAAGTTCATTGTACCAACTTGAATTGCTGATGCACCGCATATCATAAATTCTACAGCATCTTTCCAGTTTGAAATACCACCAATTCCAATAATCGGGATATCTACATTTCTACTGATCTCTAACACTTTTGCGAGAGCAACAGGTTTAATAGCTGGACCAGATAACCCACCAGTTATATTTTTAATTTTTGGTTTCTTCGTGTAAATGTCAAATGATGTTCCAACTAAAGTATTAATTGCAGATACTGCATCCGCACCCATATCCTTTGCGGCTTGTGCAAAATCTTTTATTGATGCAGTGTTTGGTGATAGTTTAATAATAATTGGCTTATCTGTAACAGCTCTAACTTTTTCAGTAATTACTCTCACATTGTTTACATCATTCCCAAAAATCAATCCTCCGTCTTTTACGTTTGGGCAGGATACATTTATTTCGAAAGCTTTAACTGTTTCCTCAGAATCAAGTGTTTTTGTACATTCTACATATTCTTCAATTGAACTTGCTGCAATATTACAAATTAATGTAGAATTCATTTCTTTGAGAAAAGGGATCTTGGTTCTAATGAATTCCTCCAAACCAACGTTAGCAAGGCCAATAGCATTTAACATCCCAGAGGCTGTCTCAACAATTCGTTTAGGTGGATTTCCTTTGCGTGGATATAATGAAACTGATTTGGTAACAATCCCACCAATACTGCTAATATCTGTAAACTCTGAAATTTCATTTCCATAGCCAACAGTACCTGAAGCCAGCATAACCGGATTTTGTAATTTCAAACTGCCAATATTTATACTTAGATCTATTGCACTCATATTTTAACATCCTCTGCTTTGAATACTGGTCCATCTTTACAGACAAGAACAAACGAATCATCTTTTCTACTTTCTATTGGACAACCTTGACAAATTCCTATTCCGCATGCCATTACACTTTCAGTCGATATCTCACATTCAATATTATTGCGGATACTAAATTCACTAACTGCTCTCAACATCGGAGTGGGACCACACGCAAATATTTTTGATTCAGCAATATCATATTCAACAATTTTTGATTCGAGCAATTGAACTACATTCCCTTGATAACCAGCAGAACCATCATCAGTAGAAGTTAGGGCATTCTTCATCCCATATGTAATAATATCCTCTTCAGATCTACCACCAGCAAAACATGCAATCTCTTTGTCGTCGCCCATTGCTTGAATAACAAATGGAAATGGTGCTGAACCAATTCCACCAGCCACAATCAAAGCATTTTTAAATTTCCCTTTAAGATCGAAACCATTTCCTAATGGACCGATTACATTAATTACTTCACCATCTTTCTTTTTTGAAAGAATATCTGTCCCAAGTCCAACAAGATTGAACATAAAACTGATATTGTCACCATCAACTTCGCAGATGCTAAAAGGCCTTCTTAGTAATGGGAATTCGCTATCGCTCACTTTAATATTACAGAATTGACCTGGTTTTGCAGTTAAAGATATTTCAGGTGCAGATACTTTTAGAAGATAAATGTCATTTTGTATTTCATCTACCGATTTAACTATTGCTTTAACTTGATTCAATATTATCCTTAATTCTTTTTGGTTAGTTATTTTTCTCAATACTGCAGATTTTTAGCCTATTCCTTTTCGATCAAATCAATCTTATCCAAGCGTCTTTGATGCCTTCCCCCTTCAAACTCAGTAGTCATAAACTTTTCAAGAATCGATTTGATAGTTTCTTCACCCAAAGTTTTTGCTCCAACAACGAGAATATTCGCATTATTATGAGCACGGGCACTCCATGCAGAGAATTCGTTATAACAAGTTGCAGCTCTGACTCCCTTTACTTTATTGGCTGTGATTGCTGAAGGAATACCAGTGGCATCAACGACAATCCCAAAGTCAATAGAGTTATGAATAACATTAGAGGCAACACCTTTTGCGTAGTCAGGATAATCGCATGAGTCCTCACTACTTGTCCCTACATCAACAATATTGAATCCTTTATCAATTAATAATCTCTTCAACAATTCTTTGATCTGATATCCTGTATGATCAGAGCCAACAGCAATTTTTTTATTTGTTAGCCAATTTTCAGATGTTTCTTTTATAGTAGATGATTCCGGATTTACAATTTTTATTTTGAGATCATTTATTTTATCTCTAGCCGCTGGTGTGATCAGTGTATTAGCCTCTATTTTAATAACACTGTTTCCTGAACGATATAAATTTACTACATCAATTTCTGTAATGATCTTCTTCTTCAAATAATTATCCAACAATTATACTACTGTTCAAAACAAATTTTATTTTAAATATTTTACCAGAAATACTTGATACATCATGGCTTATATCATTATAACAAAACTATCCCAAATACTTAGTTTATAAAACTTCAACTCCATTGGAGTTGATAAATTACTATCTATTATATTACCCCCCGAATTACATTCGGAGCTATTGTAAATTAGACTGCATTCGCAGTCTAATATATAAACTACGGAGTAGTTTAATTAGTAATAACTATGGGTAAAACCCATAGTTATTAAAAACATAAAATAAACGAACTACAACGTAGTTCAATTATTATTTTAAAACTTATTTTTGACAAATCTGAACAATTACAATAATTCATCTTTTTTGTGCATTTTCAAGTAATCTACAACAAGTTTTACATCTTGTGCGTAATCTCTGTGACAGATCAAAGTTGCATCATCTGTGTTTATCACAACCAAATCTTGTACTCCGATTACTGCTGTGAATTTTTTATCTGAATGGACATATGTACGCTCAGAATTTTCAAGATATACAGCACCTTTCTCAACATTTTCGTTTGTGTCTTTCTCCAATAAATGATAAACGGCATCCCAACTTCCTACATCACTCCAATCAAATTTACCCTTTATTAAATAGACGATTTGAGATTTTTCCATTATCCCATAATCAATAGAGATGCTTTTCAATTGGCCATAAACATTCGTCAAAATATCATCAAAATCTTTTTTGCCAATCGCTAATTTTATTTGATCTAATCCATCTCTCAAATCAAGCATATGGTTTCCGATCTCATCCAGTATCACACTGGTTTTCCAAATGAACATTCCTGAATTCCAGAAAAAATCACCAGATGCTAGAAATCTTTCTGCAGTCGCAAGATTTGGTTTTTCAGCAAATCTTATTACTTTATGAAGTTCTTCTTTTTCATCATTATTTTCATCTATCTGAATATATCCATAACCTGTGTCAGGTCTAGCTGGATGAATTCCAATAGTTACAAGAGCATCAGAATTTTCTGCATAATCCACAGCTTTTTGAAGTGTCCTTTTGAATTCATCTTGCTCGTTAATTAGATGATCAGCTGGTAATACTACCATCACAGCATCTTCATGCTTACTCTGTACAACTACAGCCGCAAGTCCTATACACGCAGCAGTATTTTTACCGAAAGGCTCAACAAGAATATTCTCTTCAGGCACACCATTTAATTGTTCAACAATTTTCTTTTTTTGTAATTTATTTGTTACAACATAGATGTTTTCATTTTTCACTATTGAATGTAATCTTTCAACCGTATTTTGGATCATTGATTGATCTGTGAATAGATTCAACAATTGTTTGGGCTCTTTCTGTCTGCTTCTCGGCCAAAAACGAGAACCAACACCACCTGCCATTATTACTGCAACAACTTCCATAAAAATTCCCTCAAGATATTTTTAAGTATTTTCCTAATTTTTCTGCTCTGTTAATGTAAGTATTAATATCAACATCTTTACTTCGAACGATTGCAACTATTACAATCAAACATGCTCGCATCGATTCAATCAGACTAGTATCCAATTTAATTTTCTTCTCAGAAATTTTCTCTAATGCAGTATAAAATATTGTATGCATTTCGGCTAAAATTGTAAATCCAATTTCATCCGACAATTTAGCGTTCTTCTTTAGAACATTTATAAGCTTCACTATTTCTTTTTCAGATACACTATCCTCGACTAATCCTTTCAATGTCTTTTCCAACTTAGCCACTGGTTTAAGAATTGTCTCTTCAAAATCAGCAAAATCAAAACGGTTCGGATCAGTAACCTCTTCTAAAATTATTTCTTCTTTGAGAGAATCTCTTTCTATAAGTTCTTCAGGTTGTTCATCACTTTCGATTTTTGCATTATCAACAATATCAGTAGGGATATCTTTTGTGGCTTCTGTATGACCTAAATCAATCGCAATCTCATCAGAGTTTTCATCTGAGGTGAGAATATTCCTTAATTGCTCTAAATTTACTATATCTAATACATTACTTAATTCGATAATTAATGTATTACTATGATCTTTAAAAGTATCTGTTAATTTGAGAAAATCTATATTAGCACTTTCAATATATTTATATGCTTCTCCGAGTTTAATCGCAAATTTTGAAAGCTCTGTTTTAGTTTTCATTAAAGCAATTTCTTCAGCTATATCTTCACTATTCAGAATATAATCCTTTAAGAATGTTACAGTCTCAATTCTATCTGAGCTTAATCGTAGATTATTGGAAGCTAAAGTAATAACCTGAAGTATATAATTCTTAGTAAAATTCATTTTTTAATATTTATAAATTCTGGGAACTCTCTTACCGATACCACATGTAATTTCATAGGGAATTGTATCAAGAATATCACACCATTCTCTTGCTGTTATTACGTGATCCGTTGATTTCCCAATCAAAATAATCTTATCTCTAATTTTAACATTATCATTGTTAACATCAAACATAATTCTATCCATTGTAACAGTTCCAATTTGGGGATACTTCTTGTTTCTGATTATCCCATTCATTTGATTTGTAAGTCCTCTTCTTACTCCATCAGCATAACCTATTGGGACAGAAACAACTTTCCTCTTTTGCTTAGCAATGTATTTGCGTCCATAACTAACTGAATCCCCTTTTTGAATTTGAGTAACAGATGAGACTGACGAAATAATTGACATCACTGGTTTTAGTTTGATTGATTCTGTTGTTTCATTCGAAGGATAGTAGCCATAAAGTGAAATACCAACTCGTACCATATCAAGATATGATTCATCCAAATCCAAAATAGCACCACTGTTAGCTGAATGTGCAATTCCAAAGTCAATATTTTCATTAGATAATTCATTTAGTATTGTGGTGAATCTTTTCAATTGTAAATTAGCAAATGCTTTATCCTTTTCATCTGATGTAGCAAAGTGAGTATAAATGCCATCAATTTTTATATTGTTAATTTTATCTAATTCTTTAATTAAATTTACTGCTTCACTAAAACTGACTCCTACTCTACCCATTCCAGTATCGATGTTCACATGAACTTTAAATTTACTTTTCAGTTCAATCCTTTTAAGAATTTTTAGCTGAGAAAAATCTGTAATCGTTGGAATGATCTTAAACTTTTTGTACTCGTTTAACTCATCCATTGTAAGTGGAGCAAAACAAAGAATAGGTTGCTTTGTTATTTTTGCTTTGCGTAATTCAACAGCTTCTTCTAATAAAGCTACACCATAGAAATCGGGTTTATTTACATGTAATTTTTCCAGTGCCATTACACACTCAACCATTCCATGACCATATGCATCTGCTTTTACAACTGCCATAACTTTTGTTTTATTAACTCTTTTCTTAATATTCTTAAAGTTATAAGCTAGATTTTTTAGATTTATTTCAGCAACAGTGGGCCGCATTTTAGCATGATTTTTGTATTAACATTACATTTCAAAAATAATAAATATTCTTGATATTTTATGCAAAATTGATATTTTTGTTTTTAGAAATGAATAAATAATCTGTTATTTTATTCTCTAAAACAATAGACTAACTTCTAAATAGTCTTTTTTCATAATTCATTAATAAATATAGGAGCTTTACATGAAAATCTTCAAACTAATTCTGATTTCATTTTTGTTAATTGTTGGAACAGCTCATGCACAAAAAGGTGTTATGAAAGTTGAACCTTCATTGTCTTTGGTCTTTCCAAATGGTGAAGGACTTAACACCGGATTTGGAATTAATGGAACATTCTTTTATGGGATTAATAAGAACATTGATCTAACTGGGACATTAGGATATATTAGCTTTGGGACTGAATATGACGGATTAAGTTTTTCTTCAATACCATTGTTATTTGGTGGACGATACTCGTTTGATGTTGAAGGAACTATAACACCATATGCTGCTGCAGAATTAGGCTTTCAGTTTATTAGCAGTTCAGTTGAGATTAATTATGGATTCGGTTCTGAAACAGTTTCTGCATCTGAAACAGAATTTGGTATTGGAATTGGCGGTGGCGCATATTTTCAAGTTAATGAAAATATTGTGATTGATGGCAACCTTCAATTTAATACTATGGGTGATGGTGGAGAATA
>JBDLIN010000099.1:0-13115 GCA_039714835.1 Bacteroidota bacterium
TTGGACACTAAAATAAGCCTTATGAGTACATCAAAGAAAGGTGGTAATTCACACCAAACTTTCACAATTTAGGTTGCAACTTCTGAAGGTTAGGGGAGCTGAAAAGATATCCGATAATTTTAAAAAGCTTGAAATCACAGAATTTCAGGCTTTTTTGTTTTTAGCCTATCTCGAAATTCATCATAATTTTTCTTTTTCAGGTGTCCTATTAGGTGACCCATTTTAAAATTTTAAAAATGGTCACCAGAATCTCTACAACTTACTCATTTATTTGCACTTAAATGCATCATTTTGCATGTGTGATGTATGCTGGTATAAGGTAATTTTGTAACGAAAACTAAAGTAAATGGTATGGAAAATAATTTAAGTATCTTATTCTTTCTAAAAAAAGCAAAAAAGGATAAAACGGGAAGTGGTTTTACTTTTAAATATATTTTTTGGAAAAAGACCAATTTAGTTAAATTATATACAATTTATCGATCTATTGATTCATTCCCAAATTCAGGATTAATTGCGTAAATCCTCGGCGTATCATTATTTTTTGATACTACAACCAACTTCTTTCCATTTTTGAGTGACAATAATGCCATATCGCGAATATCACCATATAGCCAAAGCGGAGAAATTACACCATCTGTAACAGTAAATTCATTGTTGGCAAATTTAAGAATAGTTCCCATAGAAGCATCATTCATCCCTATTTGTGGTTTAAGAGGATAAAAATTCCCCGCAGCAATTACATCCTGTGTTCCATCTCCATCAAAATCGAAATTGATAAATGCATTGACATAAGAAAACTGAACCAAATCTGGTAATTTTTTTAATATAAGTTCTCCTTTTACATTTTCAATCCAACATGATTCCATGATATTTGCATTCAATTTAAATAATTTTTTTCGCAATTTTGGGTTAATTAAATCAATAATAGTGGCATCGGCATAAGAATAGTAATCCGGAAATTTTTTTCGCAACTGAATAATATGATTCAATAATTCATTTCTTGAATGCATTGGGTAACTTTTGCCCAGAATGTAGTAACATAAAATAGGATCAAGTTTACCATCGTTATTATAATCAAAAGTATATAACTCGATCGGCTCATTAACGGAGGCTTTTATTTGCGAATTCAAACCAGCATTCCCCACCAAATAGTCCATATCGCCATCGGCATCAATATCTAATTGCTTGATTGTTGTCCACCAACCTTCACTCTTCTCTAATGATGCCATTTTCTGTTCAATAAGTTTTCCATTTACATTCTGAAATACTTTTATCGCCATCCATTCGCCAACTACGATAAGGTCGGGCCAATTATCGCCATTATAATCCGTCCATTGTGCATCTGTAACCATTCCAATATACTCAAGTGAAGTGCTGATTTCTTCGGTTGCATTGACAAATTTTATGTTGCTTCCTTTAGATTCATTTCTGAGAATAACACTTTTTGGGCTATTGGGATATCCCAATCCCTGATGCCTTCCACCCACAAAAATATCAAGGTCTCCATCCATATCATAATCTGCAGCAACTGCGCAACTACCACTTGTTGATTCACTGGGCAGTACATTCGAAATATTTACAAATTCTCCGGTTCCATCGTTCATGTATAACCGATCCTGATACTGCTCTCTATTTATTTCGAACGAGACTCCTCCACTCACCACGTATAAATCAAGGTCACCATCGTTATCTGCATCAAAAAATAAAGGTTTCATATCTTCCATACTGCTATCAAGCAACCATGAATGATTTTTACTCAATGAAAATGTGCCATCGTTATTTCCGTAATATAATTCAGCAGATTGCCCGGCAGCTCCTCCAAAAAAAATATCATCGTTGCCATCGCTGTTCACATCACCTGTGGCCAGAGATCCACCAAGCTTTGATAATTGATAATACCACAAACCTCCCTTTTTAAAATCCACAAAATTACTTGTTGTATGTTTAAATGTAATTCCTGAAGTAGAAGTTACATCGTCTAACAATGTTTTATTAAGCTCGGCACTACTGGAATCAAATTTTCCCTGAGAACCAGGATAAACCAATTTAATGAGTTGGTTTGGTGTCAAATTACTAAGCACTGTTTGTGGCCCATCTGGCCAAAGCACTTTTAAAGATTTTATTAGTGTCGAATTGCCTAAACCCAGTGTAATAACAGGCTCTGAACTGGACATATACCCTCTGGCAGTATAAGCTTCGTGAAAAATGCTTTTATCTTCTGTTTCAATCCATATTTTAGCTCCAATGCCCTGTGTATTGCTTTTACCGCCTATTAATTTAATTTTGATGAAATTATTTTTCAACTTTTCATGTTGATTATTCTTTAAAACTGTACATAGCTGGTTGAGATTATTTGTTATCAGGTCATAATCGCCATCGTTATCAAAATCGGCGTAGGCAGCACCATTTGATATTGTTTCTTGATTAAACCCCCAATCTTCTGTTTTATCAATGAATTTAATTCCGTTTGCATTTTGAAATACATAATTTTTCAATCGTGTGGTGGGCAATTCTTCAATAAGCTTTAGAAAATTAACATTTTCTTTTCTTGCCGCTGCCTCTTTATATACTTCTGCAGTATGGGTCATATGATCCATATTAGTAATATCCCTTAAATATCCATTTGTGATGAATATGTCTCTCAAACCATCATTATCCAGATCCATAAGTAAAACTGACCAACTCCAATCGGTATTTGAAATTCCTGCAAATTGTCCGATTTCACTATATCGTGGCAGGCTATCTGCAGCTAAACCCCTGTTTAGTTGTAAGATATTGCGCAAATATTGATTATGAAAACCACTATCAACGGCCAATTGATATCGTTCATAACTGTCCTGCCCTCTAAGAAGCTTTTGACGGTGGTTATCTTCAGGTAGCATATCTAATACAAAAATATCAGCATAGCCGTCATTATTTATATCGGCAATATCAGATCCCATACTGGATTTAGACATGTGGCCGAATATGGTTTTAGACACTTCTCTGAAAGTTCCGTTTTTGTTATTTATATAACAATAATCTTGTTCGTCGTAATCATTTGTTACATATATATCAGGCCAGTTGTCCATATTAATATCAGAAACAGAAGCACTTAAGCCAAAATTGAGACCACTACCATGTATGCCCGCATCTTTGCTCACTTCTACAAATTTCATATTGTCATTTCTGAATAGCTTATTTCCAAAATATGGATGCCTTAGATTACGTAGTCGTTTTGTGTTTATAAACGGAGCGTAAAATGTATTGGCATGGTTCAACAAAAACATGTCAAGGTCTCCATCTTTATCGTAATCGAAGAAATAGGACTGAGTTGAAAAAGTACCTATTGCATCTAACCCATATTTTTTTGCACTTTCTGTGAAAGTAGGTACTCCTCCCGGCTCGCAGCCTTTGTTAATAAACAATTGGTTTGCCCGGCTTGGATGATTTCTAACTACTGGCAAATTGTAGCCTTCGCCAGGTGAATTACCAGAATAACAAACATAAATATCCAGCCAGCCATCTCCGTTAATGTCAACCATTACTACACCAGTTGCCCAATTTTTTCTTCCTCCGGTACCTGAAAATCCGGTAACATCTTCGAATTTCCAATTTCCCTTATTGATATAAAGTTTATTGCTTACCATATTGCCGGAGAAATATACATCAGCCAATCCATCGTTGTTTAAATCGCCGGCAGCCACTCCACCGCCATTATAAGTATATTCATTCCTTAATATATTGTTGTGCATTGTTTCCTGAATATCATTCTGAAATTCAATCCCGATACCAGATGGATTGAGACTGGTAAACAGTGAGTGGGATGATGATTTGTCGCATCCGTACAAAACCAGCAATACTCCAATATAAAATAGGTTTTTATATTTATATGTTTTTTTGAATTTCATCTAACAGCACTTATTAAAATGAGCTTTTACTCTCGACTTTTTTTAGTATTATATATTTACAGAGGTACTTTTAACGTTTCCAATTCAATATTTCTTGTTTTTCCATTGAATTCATGAATGACTAATTTTACAACATTGTCAGGTATTGAAATAACTCTTGAAGACTGAGTCAGATAACCCGATCCAAAATAAAATTCGACTTTTTCAATTTGTCCACTTTTATATTCCAACTCTGCCCAACTGTCGGAATTTAGTGGTTTATAAGTTTTTTTATTCTGGTCAGCCTTCGTGTTATTAACATAAATCATCAGGCTATCTATGTTCTGAGTTGCAATATACATATCTTGAAACTTACCACTTAACCGAGCAAGTGCCTTGGCATCTCCAGGCACTATAAATCCACTTTTCATACTCGTTAACGCATGGAATTCTCCTTTTCCATCTCCCAACAATACGACTCCGTTTAATGCATCATATCTCCCTGATATTATTTCATTGCCAAAGTCATTCCCTACTAATATTATATCCAGATTACCATCGTTGTTTATATCATCGATTTGCATACCGTTAACAGGAGCAAATTGAGTAATTTGTGGCAAGGCTTTCAGTACAAATTTTCCGTTACCCAGATTTTCCATATAACTGGTGAGCGAATAGTTCGCTGTGAGCACTAATAAATCATCGGTATTAAATAGTGATAAAAGCTGATTCATTGTAACTTCAGCATATGCTTTATACGATTCAAAGTAGTTTTTTAATTTTGGAATCTGCCCATATAACATATCTAATGAGTGAACCGGGAATTCAGCCATCTCTCCTGAAATGGTTTTATAATAGCAACTTAAAATAGGATCGATTCTGCCGTTATTGTCAAAATCTTTGGCATAAATCCTGAGCGGCTTATCAAAAGAGATATTATAGGAATTATTTAGTCCTAAATTACCAACCACGTAATCTGTATCGCCATCTTTATCAAAGTCAGCACCATTTATGCTATTCCACCATCCTGAATACTCGTTAATACCAGAGTCTTCTATTTTTGTAAAATTCGATCCAGTATTTTTATATATGCTAATTGACATAAATTCACCAACAACAATTAAATCGGTGGTTCCATTGTTATCATAGTCTGTCCAAATTGCATCAGTTATCATTCCGGCCGTTTTTAGCGGGCTGCAAATTTCATCAGTTGCATCAATGAAAACTCCATTGTCATTCCTGAAAATATAACTGGTCGGAGTAAAAGGATATTCTCCTGTAATAACCCTTCCTCCAACAAAGAGATCTAAGTCACCATCACCGTCAAAGTCAGCTGCTCTGACACACGATCCACTTGTAGTTTCTTCTGGAATTATGCCCTTACTTAAAGTAAATTCACCCTTTCCATCGTTCAAATAGAGTCTGTCTTTATAGCGCTCATTTCCTACAACAAACTCGTAACTTCCGCTTACAACGTATAAGTCCAGGTCTTTATCATTATCGGCGTCAAATAGCAAAAGTCCTTCATCTTCGCTGTACTTTTCATGTACCTTAATCAACTCAGTCTGGCTAAAACTTCCACTATCACTTTGCGTAAAAATTGTTGTATTAAAAAATGAAGAACCTCCAACAATGAAGTCTTCCAGCCCATCTCCGTTGATATCGCCAACGGCAATACCGGGGCCGGCCTGAGAAAATTTATGAGGTAGAGTTCGTTGAATATAATAGTCAATCTGATCGAATTCCTTATGCAAAAATGATATCCCTAAATCAGAAGATATTTCTTTAAAATATTTTTGGCCATAGTCAACTTTTTTAGATTCGGTTGTTGGCATTTGCTCTTTTGCATCATCGTAGTTTACTTCCAGTACCTGATTCGCTTTTATATTCTGCAAAACTTGTTTTTTACCATCAGGCCAAACAATTTCAAGCTTACTGACCTCAGCATGCTTGCCCAATCCAAAATGCACAAAATTTTCCATTGTTGATAAGTAGCCGCGATATATTGAAAAATCGCAATACTGAATACTGTCATTGTTGTAAAACAAAGTAATTTTTGCTCCAAGCTCACCTCCTTTGAATTTACCAATCAGTTTTATTCTTAAATAATGTGGATCCGATTCCTTTAAACGGTGGGAATATAAGGTATTCTCATACAAATAAACTTTATCGTCAATGTTACTTACTATATAATCCAAATCACCATCGTTATCTAAATCTGCAAAGGCAACCCCATTCGAGAATGATGGAGTATTGAGTCCCCATTCGATAGAGTTATCAGTAAATGATAAATTTCCATTATTCTTAAAAGCGCTGTTTGGCAATTTCAAATCGGGAATGATACTTAATAATTGATTTGCTTTAGTAAACATTCCCACATCATTCCGGAATCTTATGTAATCTATATTAATCAAATCTTTTGGGAAGCCGGTTGTTATCAATAAATCTTTATTGCCATCATTATCAACGTCAGCAAACAAAGGAGCCCATGACCAGTCGGTTTGATAGAGTCCCAGTAGCTGACCAATTTCGCTAAAAGGTGCATTGCCATTATTAATTTGCACCATATTCCGCATATATTGATATTCGTAATCCAGCTTTTCTGTACTGGTATACGTTTGGTAAGAACCGCCGCCATCAACAGAAGTTTTCTTTCTATAATTAGTTGACGGAATCATATCCAATGTAAAAATATCGACCAAGCCGTCATTATTTATATCGGCAATATCGTTGCCCATAGAGAAACGACTTTGATGTTTTAACAAATGCTTTGCCCGGTTTGAAAAGGTACCGTCTTGATTATTAATATAAATGACATCATTGGTTACATAATCATTTCCAACATAAATATCAGGAAAGCCATCTAAATTAATATCGGCAATAGCGAGACCCAAACCATATCCTTCATATACTATTCCGGCTTCTATGGTGACATTTGTAAATGTATTGTTCCCATTATTCCGGTAGAGTTGATCATTAGTTTCATCTGAGCCATCCATAATTTTAGGGTGATAACTGGCTGGTCCATCTGACCCTACATAATTGGTAAGTACATATAAATCTAAATCACCATCCTTATCGTAATCTAAAAATGCAGCATTTTGACTGTATCCCAACTCTTCAACTCCAAATTCTTTGGCCTTATCCTGAAACACGGGAATACCTTTTTCGTTTAATCCTGTATTTATAAAAAGCGAATTGGCTCTTTTTGATACATCAGTATTAACGTTGGCACATACATAAATATCCAGATACCCATCATTGTTTACATCTGCCACTGCAGAGCCAGCATTCCATAAGTCAATATTTTCAATACCTGAAATAGCTGAAACATCTTCAAATTCCAGGTTTCCTCTATTGAGATACAGCTTGTTGGAAACCATGTTTCCGGTGAAAAACAAATCACTTAATCCGTCGTTATTAAAATCGCCTACCGATACAGATGCCCCATTATAGAAATACTCGTTACTTAGTATGTTTACAGAATCAGTAGCACTTAATGTATTTTGAAATTCAATTCCAGATTCGGCAGAAGTGATTAACCTAAAAAGAGGCTGGTTATTATTGCATGAGCTTAAAACTACTAAAAAAACCAAACCAAAATACAGCCCTGTTTTTGTCATATATCCAATTTTACTTTTAATTTCTTTAATTCAGTTCCAATATACTATTATACATCTAAGTTCCGACAACATTGTCAGCATTTTCATGCTTTATTAAAAATCAATTTAGAATGAAAAAAAATCTTAGAAAACCATGTTTTGTAAAGATGAATGAATAATGTGGTATAAAAAATTATCCGGTCAGTGATCTGACCGGATAATTTTTTAAAACTAATATGAGTCGAATTTCTTAATATCCCGGATTTTGAACCAACATTGTATTACGATTCATTTCGTCCTGTAAAATAGGTAATAAATTAGTCTTATCATCCCATCCACGTACCTGGCCTACCTCCTGGACATAATACTCAACTCTTCCGTCAGAAAATTCGTTAATTACAATACCTGTAGAATTCTTATCTTGAGTTGTTGGACCAATTAACCAACGTCGCACATCGAAGTACCGCGCCTGTTCAAAAGCCATTTCAATTCTCCGCTCATTTCTGTATCTCTGTCTTAATGCATCACCTGTTTCGGTAATATGAGGCATATTAACTCTGTCACGAAGCATATTTAGATATACTTTGGCCTCGTCATCTTCACCCAGCTCTATACAAGCCTCAGCATAGTTTAGATAAATTTCTCCAAGCCTAAAGAAAGTCCATGGAACTTCCTGGTTTGCTCCATCATAAACAAATTCCGGATCAACTGTTATATCGATTGCTTTACGCAAATAATATCCGGTATATCCACCGTTCCAGGTTTGCTGTGGTCCTTCGCGTGTATCTAAACCTGCGGTTTTTGGACTGTCTGTATCTGTACCTGCATATACACTTCTGATACTAATTTCACCGATAGGATCATTTGCAATTGTAGTAGCAGGACGCTGGCGCCATGGTGCTTTGTCATACAGAATTGATGCATAGAAACGCGGATCACGATTTTCGTATGGCGCTGCTGCGTGTTCCGGATCGTCCCAGTCAAACCGTGTACCATCTACCATTTCATAATCATCAACTAATGCCTGAATTGGTGTATTTCCAGCCCATGCAGCATATCCATTTGGCCCATTGTACAATGGTGAGTGAGTATTGTTATCTGCTGAACTCCAACCATTTGACTTAATGAAATATCTACTAAAAATATGCTCCGGGCTCGATTTTTCAATAAAAAGAGCCGTATAATCGGTAAAAGGATCACCGGTCGGATTATGAAGTGAAAATACGTCTAAGTTCATAACGGCTTTTGCAGCATTTTTTGCCGCTGTCCAGGCTGCTGTTCTGTCACCTCCAATAGTAACCAGGTCAGGTTGCTCATAGCTGCCATACCAATTTTCATGCACCAAATCACTGGCAGCCCAAAGTAATATTCGTGATTTCATTGCCAATGCACCAGACTTATTGGCTCTTCCCAATTCTGCTCCTTCCTGCTTTACAGGCAACAATGCAGCAGCAGCATCGCAATTTTCAACAATGTAGTCGACACATTCTTTCAACGAATTTCTGGGAACCTCAAATTCATCTGTTAAACCAAAAGTTCTGGCAATTATTGGAACTCCACCATGTGTTCTTACTAAATTATGGTAGTAAAAAGCTATCAAGAAATGTACTTCACCTTTTAATCTGCTTCGCCATTCTTCATCTTTAAAAGGTACTTCATCAATGTTTTCCATAAACATATTTGCATTTCTCAAATATCCATAAACCTGAGACCATCTGTATGCATTCTGATTACCAGCATTCCATTGACCTATATCGGATGGAGTAATAAGAGAAGCCACAACCTGGTTTGTTCCATAATTATGGATAAAGTGACTTTCATCTGTCATTGAGCCAAGTTCACATTCATGATGTCCATGGCCAATACCACGGTACATCTCATTTACAAATAGTTCAACCAAAGTTGGATCAGACCAAACTGCAGTTTCACTTAGACTATCAGCCGGTGTGGTATTCAGGAAATCTGAATCACAAGAGTTTATAACCACCCCTAATATTAAAATAAGTAGTATTTTTGAAATATTTTTCATCTTAACCATTTTTTAAAAAGTTAAATTTACGCCTAAATTAAATAGTCTCCTCTGCGGATATGAAGAACCGGAATTATTACTATTCTCAGGGTCAAATACTTTATATTTATCCCATGTGAATAGATTCATAGCACTAATATAAACTTGTGCATATTTAATACCCACTTTATCAAGTATTGATTCCGGCATATCATATGACAACTTTACATTTTTTGCTCGTATGTAATCAGTACTTCTCATGAAGTGTGTATTTCGTCCTGAAATCCAGTATTGATCTGTCCTGTTAAAGGCTCTTGGTTTTTCTGAATTTGGATTCTCAGAGGTCCATCTTCCATCGGCAAAATCGGTAAGGTAGTTCCCAAACTCTCCCGAAGGTATTTGTACGTATTGTTCAGCTCCTGCTGCACCTTGCATCAGGACGAACAATTCTAAATTCTTCCATCCGAAGGTAAAAGGAATACCGCCTACAAATGTAGGGAAATTACTCTTATCAGTCTGTACCCTGTCATCAACAGTTATTTCACCATCTCCGTCAACATCCTCAAACCTGATATCTCCGGGGCGGGCGCCTGGCCAATGTGGATAAGCATCAACAGCAGCCTGATCTTTAAATACGTCGAGTGCATTGTATAATAATTGTCCACCCATTGGTTTACCGGTTGATACCTGCCATGGAAGTCTTCCTGCCGGCTCATCCCAAAATAACACTTTATTTTTAGCATAACCACCATTAAAACCAATACTCCAGTAAATATCATAACTATTCACTCCTTGATTATATGTCACTGACATATCAAATCCCTTGTTTTCAACTTCTCCAATGTTTTGATCTGGTGGTGAAAAACCCGCCGACAATGGAATGGCAGCATTAGCAGGATATAAAATATCTGTACGCAGATTCTTGAAAACATCAAATTCAAAACTTACTTTATTATCAAATAAACCTCCTTCAATACCAATATTGGTATTTTTAGCAACTTCCCATGAAACGCCTTGATTTGCTACTGATGAAGGACGCAAGCTTTTAGTATCTTCATCGTAGTTAAATATGTAATTTCCTCCAAATTCAAAGGATGCAAGATATTGATATGGGTCAATCTTATCATTACCCATTGTACCATACGATCCTCTTAATTTTAACCTGCTAATCCATGAAACGTCCGACATAAAATTTTCTTCGGACACTACCCAACCTAACGAAACTCCCGGGAAGAATCCCCAACGGTATTCCGGGTCAAAAATTTGCGAGCCATCGTATCTCCAGACAAACTCTGCGAGATATTTATTATTATAATTATAGTTAATCCTGCCAAAATAATTCAAACGAGCTGATTCTACAAGCGAGCCATCATTTGTCTTATTTGTATTATTAGCACCAAATTGTAGCTCTTCCAGCTGGTCGGTCACAAACTCATTTCGGTACGCGCTAAACCAATAATACGAACTTGTTTGTCTCTCGATACCTCCCATAACTGCAATGTTGTGATCGTCAAAATTTTTCACATAGTCCAAACGCACGTTAGCCGTTAAGGATTTAGTCCGGTTACTTTGTTGAGACAATTGAGGTGCTGCAATTCCTTTATCCGAGCCCTTCAAATCAGGCTCGTTGTTTTCATTCATAGTTACCTTATCCCACGTGTATAAAGTCCATGGTTTTTTCCAGTTCTTATATTCTCTGAAAGATTGGTCAATTGCTACGTTACCAACAAATGAAAGACCTTTTACCGTAAAAAGTTCGGTAATATCAAGTCCCATATTACTCTGGAAAATATAGTTATTGTCTTTGTTATACCCTGTAATATCAGTAGATGTGACTGCAGGATTCCATCCGCCTTCAAAGTCCGGCCCTGGCAAGCGTTCTGTGTCGGTACTTCTTTTTGGCCAAAAGGCGGGCTCAGTCGGCTTCATACCAATAAGGTATCTGAAAGTACTTCCACCTCGCATCTGTGTATATTGCCTATCTTCATGTCTTCCTGAAATATCAAATCTAAGTTTAATATTTTTCTTTATCTGTGCATCAATGTTAGATCGAAAATTCTTTTGGTTATATCCAACAGAACTATTTTTGAAATATCCGTCTTCATATGTACCCCCAACTGAGACAAAATAAGTAACACCATCTGCTTTACCGCCTGATAATGTAATGTTAGCATTACCCTGAGGCGACCAGGGTTTAATTGTTTCATCATACCAGTTGGTATTTGGATAGCGCCATGGGTCAGAACCATCAGCAAATTTCTGAATATCCTCAGCAGTATATCTGTCAGGTCTTCCCGCATATTCATCAAGTTCATTCAATATAGTTGCATATTCCGGCGCATCCAGCACGCTGGGCAATCTTGTTGGCTGATTCATCCCGGCGTTTAATGTCAATCCAACTTCAGGAGCACCTGCTTTACCACGTTTTGTGGTTATCATGATAACTCCATTTGCTGACTGGGCTCCATAAATTGCAGCAGAAGCATCTTTCAAAACCGTTACCGATTCTATATCATTAGGGTTAAGCCTGGCAAGACCACCGTCCCTATTTGCAATACCATCAATTACAATAAGGGCAGAAGAGTTATTTAATGTATTTATACCCCTGATTCTAATCTGTGAATCATCGGCTCCAGGTTCTCCTGAACGGTTAACAATCATCAAGCCTGACACCTGACCTACCATCGTATTCGACAGGTTGTTTGTTGGAAGCTTTTGTAATGCTTCACCTTTAACGGCAGTAACAGAGCCGGTAACAGTAGCCTTTTTCTGTGTTCCGTAACCAGTAACAACAACTTCATCTAATTCACTTACATCAGTCTCAAGAACTACATCTACTGTAGTTTGGTTGCCAACAGTTATCATTTGAGTAACAAAGCCAATAAATGAATATACTAATACTGCATCGGGTCCTGGAACCTCAATGCTGTACGATCCATCCATTTCGGTTATTACTCCGGTTGTGGTCCCTTGCAACACAACGTTTACTCCGGGTATACCTCCTTCTGTAGCAGAAGATACTGTCCCTTTAACAGTTATTTGCTGAGCACTTACGAATCCGATTGAAAAGCACAACATGAGAAGAATTGATAAACTTCTTCCCCATAGAAATAAAGAATTTCTCGCATTTGCCATAGTTATATAATTTTAAGTTAGGTTCAGTTTATTTAGATTTTTTTATAATAATTTCTTAAAAATAAACCTGTATCTTTCAAAACTAATCAGTTTTATTTTAAATTCAAAACTAAATTAACATTTAATTTACAACTAGCCCGAACAATTCATCTGAAGAACAACAATATGGGTGCAAAGTGTTATCTTTAAGTAGTTTAAGCAAAACAAAAACACTTTTAATCGCACCCAATTATGAGCCATAAAGATACCGTTTTTTACCGAGGACAGCTATTAGGATGGAGTTTTTAGATGGCGAAATTAGTTCTGACAGAGCCATTCTACTTTTTAAAAAAAAAACTTGAACGGAAGCATCGTCTTTTACGTTATTTCAGCAATGCAATCCCCGACCTACGTGATCCATCTCGAATAACCACACATTGGAAAAACTTTTAAACAAAGGGTTTCATATTAATACATTCACACCAAACGTTTAAAATTTAGGTTGCAACTTCCTGTAATCAG
>JBDLIN010000100.1:0-12743 GCA_039714835.1 Bacteroidota bacterium
CATCATTTTCTCCTTTATAGTAGTAGCGAGGGAGGGATTCGAACCCCCGACACGTGGATTATGATTCCACTGCTCTAACCGACTGAGCTACCTCGCCAATTGCTTTTAAAAACAGACTACAAATATAATTATTGAAAAATCAAACTACAAGATATTTTAGTTTGAAAAATTTTTCCCGCTATTATAAACTGGAATATTTTACCAGTTTGTATTTCATATACAGTATTCATTGGAGAATATTTCATTAATGTTTGCATATTGTCTTAAAATTAACATTTTGTCCAAGGATTTAGAAGAGAAATTTGGTACGATTTATGGATAATTATTTACTTGCAAATTTTTCAAAATTGTGTTCTCATAATATTGTTTTTTGCTATACAATGTCTTATATTTAAAATGTTATATTACATAATGTTAGAGGCTTTATTAAATAGTTTAATTTAAATACTAGGTGTAACTATTATGAAAAATATATACTTGATTTTATCTGTGATCTTATTTTTACATATATCTTCATTTGCGCAAACTGGTACATTCAATTTTGATAAGAAAACAACCGATAGTACTCCTGATTCAGTTGTACAATTAATAGGAAGTATTAAGTTAAAAGTAACAGCAACTTCTCTTCTTAGCTTAGATAGTAATGGTAGTAGTACAGGTGACCGTGTCTATGGAGGTGATCCAACTAATAGTATGACATTAGAATTTACAAAGAATGGTAAGCCAGCATACGTTAATATTGCAACTATTTTTGCATTTGAGCATGGAGAAGAAGTTATACCAACGGATTATTATACTTTCTTTTTTTCAATAAACGGTGGAAATCTAATTCCCAAAACGGTTGTAGCCAATGGTACACCAGTTGATTTAAGTACTGGTGATGTTAACTCCATTGTTATTACATGTGAGTCACCTATACAATTCGGTATTGATGATGTGACTATGAATGCAGCAGTACCAGTTGAATTAACCTCATTCACAGCCACAAAAATGACTAACGGAGTAATGCTTAATTGGCAAACAGCTACAGAAGTAAATAATTATGGATTTGAAGTTCAGAGGTCAGAAGGCAGAGATCAGAAGTCAGAGTGGAAGGAAATTGGATTTGTTGAGGGACATGGGAATAGCAACTCTCCGAAGGAATATTCTTTTGTGGATAAATCTCCAATAGGTGGAAATATTTTATATAGACTTAAGCAGATCGATACAGATGGTACATTTGAATACTCTGATACAGTTGAAGTCAAAATAGAAATTGATAAAATTGAGCTATACCAGAATCACCCAAATCCTTTTAATCCGAGTACAGTTATAAGTTTTTCATTACCTGAATTCTCGCATGTTAATTTATCAATTTATAATGCAATAGGACAAAAAGTTGCTATGTTGCTTAACCAACAATTGGATGCTGGGTATCATAGTATAGATTTTGATGCTTCTGCCCTATCAACCGGCTTTTATTTCTACAGAATAGAAACACATAATTACTCTAGAACGATGAAGATGATGCTTGTAAAATAGGTTGGAATTTAGATACTGGATACTTGATTCTGGATTATCCCCTAACAGTGAGATAGATGAAATGAATATTAAGTAAAAATCCAATTTTTTAGACCTTTTAATTATATTTTGAAAGTCGGATTTTTTGTTAATTGTAGCCACAGATTTTAGTCTGCGGTTTTTGTCCAAAAAACATAAGAATACACTTATTATTACATTTATATAGAAATATTATTATTTTAGTACCTATAATTATTTATTTAAAAGAGGGTTATATTTTCAAAATTACTCCAGTAACCATCTTAACTTGTATAGCTAAATTATTTAGTTTTAATATAAATTTATTGATGAAATACAATACCCACACGGAGGGTTTATGAGAAAACTTTATTTACTTTTTATACTTCTATTTGCTTTTACACAAATTAGTTTTGGGCAAACAACAATTACTTTTGATGGTGATGATACTGGAGCTTGGTCAATGGGGAGTGGGGATTACAGTACATATCAAATCGATCATGAGTATAATATTTCTGTTAATGATTTTGATGTGAAATTCACTGGTGGTCCTGCACTTAGAGAAACTCAGGGCCCACAAGATGGATACGCTAAAACTCTCAGTGGTAATTTTTCTTGGAAATTACGAGACAGACTAACTGTTGAATGGTCTGTTACTTTGAATGCAACAAAAATTGACGGATTCTCCTTTTATGTTAGAAGATGGGATAACGCTCCTAAACCTGATTATGATGTTTTCTATAGTACTGATGGATCATCTTATTTTCTTGCTGGGACTATTGATGAGACATTTTTTTTATTAAATCCTGAATGGAAAAAATTTGAATATTTATCTTCTATTTCGGGAGGTAATATTATTAAAATTCTAATAATGCCCAATGGTCGAAGTGAAGCAATTCTAATTGATGATTTTACTTTTATTAATCCTTTACCTGTCGAACTAACTACTTTTACAGCAAAAGCCTTTGCTAAAGGGGTAAAACTTAATTGGTCAACTGCTACTGAGGTTAATAATTATGGATTTGAAGTTCAGAGGTCCGAAGGCAGAGATCAGAAGTCAGATTGGGAGAAAATTGATTTTGTTGAGGGACATGGCAATAGTAATTCACCAAAGGATTATTCTTTTGTAGACAAAGCTCCTACATTTGGAGAAGTAAGCTACAGACTTAAACAAATTGATACAGATGGTGCTTTTGAATATTCTGATGTTGTAACTGTTACTTCACAAAATCTTGCAAAAAATGAACTACTCCAGAATCATCCGAATCCATTTAATCCATCTACAGTTATTAGTTTTTCACTAGCTGAATTATCGCACGTTAATATATCTGTCTACAATGCTATCGGCCAAAAGGTTGTTGAATTAGCAAATGAACAGATGGATGCTGGTTTCCACAATGTTAATTTTGATGGTTCTAATCTTTCGACCGGATTTTATTTTTACAGATTAGAGACACCGAACTATTCGAAGACAATGAAGATGATGCTTGTAAAATAAGCTAGATTCTGGATATTTACCCCACTGAAAACTGGGCTAGATTCTAGATACTTGTAAAAATTAAAAATCCGACTTTTTTAAACTTGTTAACCAAATGTAAAAAGTCGGTTTTTTATTTTAAAATTGTAGTCACAGACTTTAGTCTGCGGTTATATTCTTTTGAATCCTCAAAATAATTCCACATTTTTATTTAAATTTTATTAGTTTAAGTTTTAACAATGAGGGTTGTTTCTACATATTCCCCATATAACCATCAGGGTTTTTTTTACAAATAATTTAGTATAAATAGAAAGCTTTGAATAACTCACAAAGAGTTGTCATTCCCGCATGTTTAAAGCGGGAATCTTGTTAATATCTTGAGATTCCGGCTTAAAAGATTTCCGGAATGACATGCTATCTATAGTTATTCAAAGCCTCCAATTAAATCACTCTCGGAGGGCTTATGAGAAAATTATATTTAGTGCTAATATTCCTATTAGTTTTAACAGAAATTGGTTTAGGACAAATTGCTAATGGAGATTTTGAGAGTTGGACTTCTGGGGCACCAGATGGGTGGACAACAATTGATGATAGTATAGTTGTAACAGAGGAAAATTCTATTTATCACAATGGTTCAGCTTCTGCTAGCATTGAAGTAATAGCAATTAACCAGGCATATACTGATCTTCGACAATCAATATCAGTTGTTAATGGTAACACATATATATTTAGTGCTTTCGTTTATCATACTGAGGGAAACTTAGAAGCTAGGTTTTACATTGACGGTTTTCATAATTATTCCGATCATTCTATTATAGGCTCTTGGCAGGAAATAAGATATGAATATTTAGCTACCTCAACTGGGACAATAGAAATTGGATTAAGATTCTATGATCAAGAAAATTTTGACGGATCCGAAGTTGTTTATGTTGATGATTTTGCTATAATTCCACCAGATCAAGAACCAACAAATCATTCCACTAACTTCATATCATCAGCTATTAGTAGTAGTCAAATTGACCTCATTTGGACTGATGCAGTTGGTACTCAGTTACCAATAGGTTATTTAATCAAATCAAGTACAATTAGTTATTCATCAATCTCTGCACCAGTAGACGGAATAGTTGAATTAGATGATACTGATATGTCAGATAATTATGGTGTTATTAATATTTCATATGGAAGTGAGTCATACAATTGGACCGGTTTGACAGAAAGCACTGAGTATTATTATAAAATTTATCCTTATACGAATTCAGGAGCTAATATAGACTATAAAACTGATGGAACTGTACCTGAGGCTTATGCTATTACTACGGCTTTTACTTCATTACTTCTTGAAGAAAATTTCAATTTTGCAGGAAACCTAACTGACAATGAATGGACAAATCATAGTGGGCCTAATGAGCCAATTTCTACTACGACAGATTTAATATATACTGATTACGCAAATTCAAATATTGGAAATGCTGCAAATATTGTTGGTACAAGTGAAGATGTAAATCGAGGTTTTGCAGAACAAAATACTAACGGTAGTTTAATATATTTATCATTTTTAGTAAATGTAACCGAAGCAACCTCTAGTGTTTCAGGTGGGTATTTTCTTAATTTAGGAAACAGAGCAACTCCAACAACTTTCTTGCAATTTTGTGCACGTGTGTTTGTAAAGGTTGATGTTTCTGACAATGTTATTTTTGGTATATCTAATACAGATAGTGCTTCCTATGGTACAACTAATTTTAGTAAAAACACCACATATCTAGCAATTGTCAAATATACAATTAATACCACTGGCGATGATAATGTTAAATTGTGGATAAAATCTGCAGGTGTCCCTGCTGATGAACTAACTGCAGGAACTCCGGAAGTTGAGGTTACTAACAACGGACAGGATATAATTGACGCAATTGCACTTCGTCAAGCAGCAAATATTCCTGATGTGGTTGTTGATGGAATTCGCATAGCAACTGCATGGAATAATGCTCCCGTGCCTGTCGAACTAACATCATTCACAGCTACTGCACTAACTAAAGGAGTAATACTCAATTGGTCAACTGCTACAGAGGTGAATAATTATGGATTTGAAATTGAAAAGCAGAATTCAGACTTGCCCGTCGTGGAGGGAGTCGGTAGTCAGAAGTCAGAGTGGAAGAAAATTGATTTTGTTGAGGGACATGGAAACAGTAACTCTCCTAAGCATTATTCATTCGTTGATGACTCACAAGTATTTGGAGAAGTTGGTTATCGATTAAAACAAATTGATATTGACGGTACTTTTGAATATTCTGATGTAGTTACTATTACTTCAAATAAACTTGCTAAATACGAGTTGCATCAGAATCATCCAAATCCTTTCAATCCTTCAACGGTTGTTAGTTTCACATTACCAAAAGCAACTCCAGTTAAAATTACTGTCTATAATTCAATCGGTCAGAAAGTAATTGAATTGTTGAATAAGGAAATGGAGTCAGGTTATCATAACATGATTTTTAATGGTTCTGATCTTTCTACTGGTTTGTACATCTATCGGTTAGAAACACCAAATTATTCAAAAATGATGAAGATGCTTCTATTGAAATAAGAAATGAACAAAAATCAACTTTGTAACCTCTGTCTGCTGGCAGACAAGCTTGTGCGAAACTTTGTGCCCATTGTGGAAAAAAAAGATAACCACGAGGGACACGAAGAATATCACAAAGGACACCAAGGAATAATAAAATAATAAGTATAAAAAATGACTGAAAATGAAATTTCAAAAATTGTATTTGATTGTGCATTGAAAGTTCATAAAGCATTAGGACCTGGACTATTGGAAAGCGCATATGAAGAATGTCTTTTTTATGAATTGAAGAAAACTACTTTAAAAGTTGAGAAACAAAAACCTTTACCTTTAATTTATGGAGAGGTCAAACTTGAAATTGGATATAGAATAGATATAATAATAGAGAATAAGTTTATTATTGAAATTAAATCAGTTGAAGCATTGAATGACATACATCTTGCTCAAGTTCTAACATATTTAAAATTATCAAATTGCAAACTTGGTATGTTGATTAATTTTAATGTAGTATTAATAAAAAACGGGATTAAAAGAGTGATTAACGGAACTTTGTGATCCTTGTGAAAAACTTTGTGTGCCTAATGGTAAAAGGGAAAACCACAAAGGGCACAAGGTATATCATTAAGGACACTAAGGGAAAGATCATACATCTTACTCCCTCAACCACTTAATAAAGTTCTTTATCCCTTCTTCAATTTCATATTGTGGATCATATTGCAGAAGTTCTTTTGCTTTTGAAATATCAGCATATGTTTGTTCCACATCCCCTGGCTGCAAAGGAAGTTTTTCCATAATAGCTTTTTTACCAATCTCTTTTTCCAGTAAAGTGATCAACTCTTTAAGTGTAATCGTTCTCGATTCACCCAGATTGAAAACTTCAAAGCTATTTAGATTTTCAATTGAAAGCCTTACTCCTTGAATAATGTCATCAATGTATGTGTAATCCCTTTTAGTCGTTCCATCTCCAAACATTGGGATGGATTCTCCACTCAGAATTTTTTTGCTGAATTTGTGAATTGCAAGATCCGGTCTTTGCCGTGGACCATAAACAGTAAAAAACCGCAGACAATTTATTTTAAAATCATATAAATGATGATATGTATGGCAAAGTAGTTCACCGCTTTTCTTCGTAGCAGCATATGGTGAGATTGGATTATCTACAAAGTCAGTTTCAGAAAATGGGACTTTTTCATTATTTCCATATACTGAAGATGAAGAAGCAAAAATCATATTTTTAACATCATATCTCTTCATAGCTTCTAGAATATTAAGCGTGCCATTGATATTAACATCAAAATATTCCGGACTATTTTCTATTGAAGGACGCACACCAGCTTTAGCAGCAAGATGCACAACAATATCAAAATGATTGTTACGAAATAGTTCATTTAAAATGTTTACATCACGTATATCCCCCTCAACCAACTGAAATGTATCAAAAGTTAGAGCATTAGAAAGATTATTCGTTTTTATATCACGACTGTAGAAGTCATCAAAATTATCAATAACTAATACATTATTTCCATCATTTAAAAGGCTATCAACAAGATGGCTTCCGATAAAACCGGCTCCTCCGGTAATTAGATAATTTTTTGTTTCACTATTCAACACTATTCCCATTTCTTAATTCATCTTGCGATCGAAATTGCAACTCATAGAGTTTTTTGTAAATCCCATCTTCATCAAGCAATAGTTCATCATGCTTACCTTCCTGCACTACTCTCCCCTTATCTAATACATATATTTTATCAGCATTTCTAATCGTACTTAATCGATGAGCAATTACAAAAGTGGTTCTCTCTTTCATCAAGTGCTCAATAGCTTGTTGTACTAAAACTTCTGATTCATTATCCAATGCAGATGTGGCTTCATCAAAAATCATTATCGGAGGATTCTTAAGAAGTGCTCTTGCTATCGATAAGCGCTGCCGCTGCCCACCGGAAATCTTAGTGCCTTGTTCTCCTACTACCGTATCGTAACCATTCGGCAATTCTAAAATAAAATTATGAGCATTAGCAATCTTTGCAACTTCTTCAACTCTTTCTTTTGACATATCCGATAATCCATAAGCAATATTATTAAATACTGTTTCATTAAAAAGGACAGTCTCTTGAGTTACTATTCCCATTAATTTTCTTAGATCTTCTGTTCTAACTTCTTTTATATCGGTTCCATCAATTAAAATTTTTCCTTCAGTGGGATCATAAAAGCGTGGGATCAAATCTACAAGAGTCGTTTTACCCGCACCAGAACTGCCAACAAAGGCAATTATTTCCCCTTTCTTTGCAGATAAATCTACTTTATCAAGAATTTTCTCAAGTGAATCAGAATAGTTAAATGTAACTCCTTCGAATCTTAATTCATCATTAAATGAGTTCAATGGTTTGGGAGCGTTAATATTTACTATATTCGGTTTAGTATCTAATACTTCGAAAACTCTTTCAGCTGCACCAATGGATTCTTGAACCTTATTGTTTAAAGTGCTCATCTGTTTCATAGGGGGCATCATTTGAAAAATGGCAAAGAGAAATACCATGAACTCACTTGCTTTTATTTCACCCTCGATTAGAACTAGTCTGCCACCATAGTAAATAATCACAGCCCCAAGAAGCACAGCGATAACCTCGGTTGTTGGGGAAGATATATTTCGGGTCCTTACCTTTTTAAGAATAACTCGGAAAAAGTTCTGAGTCTCAGTCATGAACCTTTTATTCTCATATTCTTCCATCCCAAACGCTTTAACTATTTTAACACCTGAAATAGTCTCTTGAAGTATAGTTGTCATGTTTCCTAGTTTTTGCTGCAATAACAAACTTTGTTTTCTAAGTTTTGAACCGACCCAGCCAATTATTGCAGCAGAGAATGGAACTACTAGCAAAGAAAATAGGGATAACTTCCAACTAATTGAAAATGCTATTCCTAAAAACACAAGTATTGTAATAGGATCTCTAAAGATGTTTAAAAATACTGAAGACACACTTGCTTGAATAATATTGACATCACTCGTTACTCTTGAAATAAGATCACCGGTTCTTTCATTTTTAAAAAAACTCATCGGTAATTTATGTAAGTGCTTATATAATTGATCTCTAATATCTTTTATCATTCCTTGTTCAACATAAGCGATAAAATAACTTGCGGTAAAACTGAATACATTCTTTAGGAAAAATGCTATAACTATCAATAAGCTTATCTTTAGTAAAACTTCATCGACTTCTCCAGACAGTATATATTCTTCAAATGAAGTTGAAATGTCATCTATCGTTCGGTTAATCCAATCTGGGATTAGACTTGATGTGGATTCAGTTGTTTGAACTTCTGTTTTCGTTGAATTTTCCTCTTGCCGGAACAATGTATCCAATAACGGCATTGTTAAATATATAGAAAGCCCATTCATAATAGCAAAAAAGAATATCGAAATAATTGTTATTACAATATGCTTCCAGAAGGGTTTAACGTATGATACTATCCTAAGAAATATATCCATATTTTTTTCGTATAAATTAAGTTTTAAAAATAAAAGAAGTTAGCGTTAATAGAAATGAATTTTATTTTTTATTTAATTTCCAGAGCTTTGTGTATTTAAGAAATACTCCAAACGAAGAGATGCTTGCAAGAACGAATCCTTCCTTCCCATCTAAAAATCCAAGTTTAAGAATATACATACTCAAAAATTTATTTAGTGCAAAAATTGGGATCAATAAAATTGAATATTTTTTCCCATCATCAAAAAGTTCCTTTGCTTGTAATGAACTATATCGATTTACTTTTTCTAAATGCTTTTCTAACGTTGGATAAGTATGATGAAGAAAAACAGCGTCTATCTGTTTCTTTTTCCCATCAAGAATTACTGTCTCGTGAATTTCACTTTCATTATAATTCCCAAATCTTTTATCAAATATTCTAAGTTTGAACTCTTGTCCCCATCCAGAATGCTTTATCATTTTTCCGAGATAGAAAGATTTAATTTGTACTTTATATCCAGTATATTTCTGCGTTTTAACAATATCATTAATTATTTGAACTGAATTTTTACTTACCTCTTCATCTGCATCAATTGATAAAATCCAATTATTTTCAGCAGAATTAACCGCCAGACGTTTTGTCTTTCCGTAACCCAGCCATTCTGTTTCAATAATTTTACAATTATGCTCTGCACAGATTTCAACTGTTCTATCGGACGAACCGGAATCAGCTACAATTATTTCATCAACCCAGTGAAGCGATTTTAAACATCTCTCTATATTTGCTTCCTCATTTTTAGTAATAATTACAGCTGATATTTTATTAATGTCTGCCATATATTTATATATATTTTTTTACTCTATTTTTAATTTTAGTTGAAAGTTTCAATGTGGGTTCAGATAAAATACCTTTATAAGGTTTCCCTCTTAAAAGATATTCATCTGTAAATGTTTTTGCACTCATTCGCCATTTATCAAAAAATTTATTGTAACCATCACTCTTTGTTTTAGAAATTCTTTTTGTTGTCTTTGCTGCAAAATGATATACCCGACTTTTACCCACTCCCTTAAATAATCTTACTCCCATCCTCCAAAGTTTCATAGAAAAATCTGGATCAGAGTACATACCAGGAGTAAATTCGATACTGTAACCCCCAACTAAATTCCATATATCCTTATGAACAATATTCGGAGGCCATGTTGCTCCACTCCAATCTTCTTTATTAATTCTAGAATATTCTTCCAATAATTTCTCTTCATCAAACACATCAATGTCTGAACCACAATCACATTCTATTGCAGATGAATTATTTGTTTCTGGCTCTATCATTGTTGATGAAAGAAAAAACATATTATGTCCAATAGATTTAATTTCATCATCCAAATATTTATCCCAATCCGGACATACATACATATCATCATTCATATAAACTATATAGTTGGTCTTAACAATGGAGCTAGCAAAATTTAGCGCATAACAAATCCCTATGTTTTCTTTGCTATGAGTGTAATCAACGTCCGCTTGCTCATCAAGCCATTCAACAGTTCCATCATTACCTTCATTTACATGTACAATTATTTGGTGCTTGAAACGAGAATTTTTTCTGATACTGTTTATGCACAGTTTCAGATATTCTACATTATTCCAACTTGGAATTATTATCGAGTATTTAAGGTTTTCATTATGATATTTAACTTTCTTTTCAATGACCATATCAACTTCAATTAAGTTCTGTTACTGTAAAGGTGTCTTCATCATAAGGATTATCAAGACCAAACTCTGAACGAAATTTCCCTTTCTTTATCTCATTTTTTTTCTTTTGATAATATTCATAATTAGCCTGTTCCTTTACACCTTTATTATCAATTGTCGCCCTTTGATGAAAAAGATGAATTGCATATTCATTAACAAATGGATTAAATCCTTCAACTCCGGTTTTATACAATCTTTGTCCAACATCATCATCTTCAGCACCCCAACCAATAAATTTTTCATCATATCCATTTATATGCTCTAAATCAGATTTATTTATTGCACAAAGTCCGCCTTTTATTCTTGGTTGATTTGTCAGTTTTAACTGATGAAGATAATAATATATTCGATCTTTATTAAATTGTTTACGAATTTCACCAACTTGATTTTTATCAATCTGGTGGATATAATCATCATTAACGATTTTTTCTTCTGTAATCTTCAGACTTTGTTCACTGTCTAACCAAATGGGCATGCCGGTAAGAAATCTTTTTCCTTTTTGATTCATTATAAATGTTCGCATTAAGTTGTTTGTAAGAAGAAGATCTTGATCAAGAAAAATCAAAAAATTTCCCGTAGCATTCCTTATCCCGTTATTCCTACACCTAGCTAATCTAAATCCTTTGTTCTCTTGTTGAATAAATTTAACTGGGAATGTGAATCCCTTAATAATATTTTTAATAGCCCCTATTATATCTTCATCTGAACCATCATCAGATAAAATTAACTCATCCGGTTTCACTGATTGATTCTGTAATGATAATAGTGCTTTTCTCAAAGAACCACTTCTATTAAAAACTGTAATAATAAGGGATGTTTTAATCAATCCAACCCCATTCTTTCAACAAATTTGAAATAAAAAATTCATGGACGTCTATTGTACTTTCACTTTCAATAAATTTTCCATCTGCAAGTAAATAGTGATGCGATTGTCTATAGACCTCAGCACTATCTAAATCTCCATTAAGAACACTAACTTCTCCTATTACCCAATTATCATTATTGTCCTTCATAATATCATATGACATCCAAATTGGAAAGTTCAATTTTTTATGTACTTTACTCACAAATTCTAGCAGATCAATGGGTAGCTCTCGATAGTTATATATACCACTACCACTTGCAAACTTGGCGTTAGGTCTATTTTCCCTAAAAAATCCAAGAATTCGCTTATCACTAATACAGATTATTCTATAGTCACCATTATTGTTTTTTAAGTATTCTTGAAAATAAACATATCCTCTCTGTAGATCCTCTTTGAAATGGGTTTGAATACCCTTTCCAAAAGCTTTTCGAATATAATTTTTTGCTTGAAGTTTATTTTTAACTAAACCAACATTAGAACTACCAGCCCCAGAAGAGGCTTTATAAACAAGGGGAAATTCAGTTTTGTTTGAAATAAAATCCAATGCTTCATCTTTGTTATTAAAAACAAATGTTTTTGGTGAAGGAATATTTAGCTTCTCAAATAAAATTGATTGTGCTACCTTATCATCATAGAGCCAATAGTAATCCCAAGCTGGAAAAGTTTTTACATTTAATGTTTTATCAAAAAAGTATAGAAATGTTTTACTCAACTTACGAATTGTTGGTGTATGTCCAGCTCTATAAAAGAAACCGTCCCAATCATTTGCAAGAAGTTTTTTCTGGTCTTGATTACTAAAAATATCAAAAGTCTCAACTTCAATTGAATGCTTTTCAAGTTGCTCTTTATAAACTTTCCAAAAATTCCATGGGTCTCTAATAACTGCAACTCTTTTCATATGATTTTTCCACTCTCACTTAAACTCTTTAATTCTATAGCATACTGCATAAAATCTGTCCATTGATAAATTAGATTTTCCCAGCTAAATTCGTTTTCCATCTTAAGTCTGATGTTTCTTCCTATTTGCGGTAGAATATCTCTATTATTTGCGATCCAATTCAACTTACTTTTAATTGCCTCATATTTTCTATCAACAATATAACCGT
>JBDLIN010000101.1:0-12741 GCA_039714835.1 Bacteroidota bacterium
TTTGCAGCTCTCGACCAATTATGTGATCCAGTAATCACTTGTGGATCTGAATAAGGATTTGCAGCATCTACTGTTCCAAATTTGTGATGAAGTTTATTTCCAGTCGTCTGATCAAAAACCTCTCCCGGAAATAAGTTCTGAAGATTACTAAATTCTGAACCTTGATTTAATGCATCAGCTATAATCCCTCGTCCATCATTCATAAAATAGTTGTTATGTCTAGCTTCAATTGCACTATATATTGGATCACTTGTAAAAGCTAATAATGCAAAATAGACTGACGTATCAGCAGTGAGTATTGAATTAACAATATGAGATTCAGTTTGGTCCGATGGGCTAAAATACGACTCAACTTCAATTCCACCAATTGTAAAGCTATGTGTTGTATTATCTATTTTATTACTTCCAAACTTTGCATTATTAGGATTAGGGGTGTCTGTACTGCTCCCCCACATCTCTTCAAATTCAATTGTGTAAGTCTCTGCGAGAGATGGATCGTTAATCTCGACAACATTGTTAAGCCACGTCAATTCTATCGAAGTCCAATTCCATGAACCCATCCAAACCCAATCATTTGTGAGTTCATCATCCCTCGCATCGATTACTGCAAATTTATTGTGCATTATCCCAACATTATCAGGTTTAGGACTCATTAAAATTCCCGCATTTAGTAACGCTTGGGCACCGGATTGTATCGGATCTCTACTCTCATAAACAAATCTAACTTTTACTCCTCGATTTTTTGCAGCAATAATTGCCTGTTCTACATCGGGCAATCCAAAGAAGCTGTAGAGTGCTATATCAATCGAATACTCAGCTTGATTAATTCTTTGAATAACCAGCTCTTGAAAATCGACATTTCCATTAGCTTCATTCCCTGGAATTGCAACGCTATGATCTACGTCAAAATTAAAATAAACATTAATTGCTCCGGTTACTGGGTTTGAAGATGCAGTAACAATAGTTTTTAATGAGCTTTCACTTGTGCCGACATCATTTGTTGAGTATGCTTTGTAATAATATTTGGTAAACTCATCTAATCCTGTGATCTCAACCATATGTTCCGTGGTATCAGTATCTAAAACGATTGTGTCTAATTCGAGACTCTCAGTTTTTCCGTATCTTACTTCGCTGTTTCCATTACGTGCAGTCTTAAAATATACAGTGAATGAATTGGTTGTTATATTCGTTCCAATAACAGGAGTAAGAACTATTGGGACATCATCGCTGATTAAATCATCTATCGAACGAGGTAGAATTTGATAACCAGAATTATATGGAGTGTTATATTTAAATTGTCCAACAACACCAATAATATCAATTTTTCCTGAAGGAATTGGAGAACCAACAAGTGTTGAAACATCTGTATCAATTCTCAATATTAATGATCCGCTTGAATCTGAAATTGAATAATTTTCATTACCTGTAAAATATCCGCTTCCATTTATTGTTACCCCTTTTATCAAAACTAACTTGCTTTCATAAAGCTCAAAGCCATTCCAATTCTGAGTTGCAATTTGGCTTAAGGTTACTACTTGCGGTTCAACTGAGTTACCAGAAGATAAAATAGTAGGTGCTACACCATTTAACTGGGTTAAGCCATTATAATGAGTTAATGAAGAGGTTATCACTACTGAATCACCAATATTAACAGCATTTGCAAAAGCAGAACCATAAATGCTAATACCTGCACTACTATCTTGAATTGAAGCTGGTCCGTCACCATTATTTCCAAATTGATTGCTTGAAGTAACAATTCCTTTAACAGTAACGTTTTGATCAATTAACTTTGGAACACCAGTCGCATCGTTTTCCCTAATACTTAATATTGGGACAGAAGTTTGTGCATATAAAATTATATTGCTTGCTAATAGTAATATCAGCAATTGAATTATTTTATTTTTCATTTTTATCCTTAATCTATATCTGTTGAAAGAATGAATCTTAAAATTCGGTTATTATCGGTATCTAGCACATAAAGCGTTCTATCATGGAAGGCAACCGCATGTGGTGAGGCCATGATGTCAGTACCACCAAATGATTCCATTTCATCACCAAAGGTGTTGAATTTATAAATACTATCTTTTTCTGCATCAGCAACATAAATATTACCCGCTTCATCTACTGCAGCATCTTCCGGGGCTCCAAATTTTCCAATTTCCATCATATCGGCAGAAACATCTAAATTACTAAAATACTTTCCTTTGTCAATCCCAGATGAAATATATTTTAGCCATTGTACTTTAAAATTGTTATTACCAGTATAAGTCACCAGTATGTCATAACTATTTTTGTTTACAGAAGTTAGTGAACTTATCCCATTTGCAGAGACTAATCCTGTACCTTCGGATTCAATAAATGCTAATCGATCAAAATCTTGATACCCAATTCTATTGAATACTCTTATACTATTATCCGGATCAGATGTACCTGAATTTATTGGTCCAACTCTGGAGACATAACCCGAATTATCAATAAAAGAACAAACACCAGTATATTTTCTATCGGGCTTTGAAAAATCAAAAGAGGATTTAGGGATTAATCTTTTTACTTTCGCACTTTTAATATTATGTCCAACTTCATGTAAATCAACTAAATAAACCGCACTGAATGTAATATTCTCAGAATTAATTAGCGTATCAAATTCAGCTACAATTATTAACTCCAATTTATAATTTTGAGAAATCGAAGAAGGTTTTTTTACAGATAAATCACCTAAAAATTCACCTGCAATATTTAACATTACAATTCTATCATTATCAGTATCAGCGACATAAATAAAAGGTTCATTTCCTACAATCATATCTTGAGGATTGTTAAAACCTGTCCATACCGGTGATTGTTGAATATAAAGAGTATCACCAATATTATTTTGATCATTCCCATCAAGTGATGATGTGACTTCACTAATATCAAATTTATCAGTACAACTAAAAACTATAAAAGAGATCAATACAAATGAGATTATTCTCTTAATCATACTATCATATTTAGATAAATAAAACATTTATTTATAAACCCAGTGTTATAGAAAATCTGTGTGCTGAACCTAGTCTCTCAAAGTTAACAAAGGAATAATCAAGAGTAAATTTTGCTAAGTCCAAATCAATGTTAAAGCCTGCACCAAGAGAAATATCCTGCTCATCAGCATTAAACTTATATCCACCTCGTAGGAAAAACATTCGATTCCATGCGTATTCAAGTCCAGTTGAAACATTTTCACTATTATCATTTGGATGATTCAGCTGAAATGATGACGTAATTCTATGATTTTCTGTTTCATAAGGTTCAAATGCAAAGCCAATTCTAAACATAGTTGGAGGCGAAAAGGACTGCCATTTATCATTTGTTCTTCCTCCCCAAAGCTGTACTTCTCCATCCGGTGCTAATTCATTACCAAAATTAGTAATAGTGACAGCAAACCGAGTAGATCCTAGTCCAGTCCAGTAATATGTACCTATGTCTACTAAAATCCCACGCATCTTTAACTTATCAAGAGTTTCCTCAAAATATCTAATAGTAGCACCAAAACTAAATTGTTCTGTCATTTTCCTTGAGTATGTTATTCCAAACGCGATATCACCAAATGAGAAGTATTCGCCAGTGCCAAATGGATTAACTTCGGTTGTGACTTTCATGTCTTCCATGTGTAGTGCAGTCACAGATAAACCAATCGCATCATTAGAGGACAGATGATAACTACCACCAAGAAACTCATGTCCAATATCAACAATCCAATTATTATGAGAAAACATTACTTCATCATCATCCGAAAGAACTAGTCCAGCAGGATTCCAGTATAGTGAAGAAACGTCATTTGCAACCGCAATAAATGCATCTCCCATAGCAGTTGCTCTTCCACCAACTCCAATCTTGAGAAATTGAGCCGTAGAGATACCAGCTCTCTGCCCTCCTAGGGTTGGGAATAGCTGTGCATTGCTTTCTATTGTTATAATTAGCAGCGATATTATTATTAAAAACTTTCTCATTATTTTTTTCTTAGTGTCCTTAGCGAATACTTCGTGTTCCCTGCCTGCCGGCAGGCAGGTTTGCGGTTAGTCTTTTTTTTAAACGCAAAGTTCGCAGAGTTTATCGCTGAGAACACAAATAATATTTAAAATCTTAAATTTACTCCAAATTTTATATTTCTTATTGTTAAATATCTAGCTGGATTATATGGGTACGGTGATAACGGCGCTTGCAAATCTGGATATAAAGGATCATTCCATGATGAAGGAGTCGGTTCGCCTGATTCATAAGCTTTACCTGTAACCGGATTAATAATTGCTGAATTTTCAGTATCAAATAAATTATTTATTTCAACAAAAATTGAAAAATTTAATCCTGCAAGTTGAAAATACTTTTCGATGTTCATATCAACCCAAAACCAATTATCACCAACCTCACCAAGAACATTATTTCTATCATATACATATTCAGGACGACCATCAATATCATAATTGTTAGTAAAAACATAAGGAGTATATCTTTTACCAGACTGGTAAAACACTCTGCAATAAATATTTATATCATCAAGAATTCCTGGAGCAAAACCAAACAATGGTTTTCCCCTTTCAATGTAAAAATTAAAACTGCTATTTATTGTGAAAGGCCTATCCCAAGACATGTATTCTTCTTTAATACTTTCATCCAAATCCCCACGGAGAATTAAAACTCCTTCTTCAGCTGATGAGCTTTTACCAGTTACAATGGCATATGAAAGTGATAGCATTCCATTAAACCAGTTACCAATTCTCTTTTTATATTCAATTTCAACACCTCTCGATTTTGCATAATCTAAATTTGCATATGTAGTAAAAGATTTAGTTGCAAAACGAGCAGATGTGATCTTTGCTGTTCTTGTTCTAATATAATCAAATATGTCCTTATAATAAGCTGTTACTGTAAGTACATCATCAGTTGAAAATTGATTTTTTATACCCAATTCATATGCAACTGTTGTCTCTGCATCTAAATTTGGGTTACCAAAACTTTGAAAAGAAGATTGAGCATTTGTCGGACTTAATTTTGCATAAACATATTTTGGATTTGGCCATTTACTAAAGTGCCCGTAAGAGAAAAATAACACCTGGTTATCTGTAATTGGATGTGAGATACCTAATCTTGGACTTAAACGTGCTTTGAATCTATTTCCATTAAACCATTTGAATGTATCTTCTTTATATTGCTCCCTTATTTCATCAGGAATTGTTATTACGTCAGGATTATCAACAGCATCATCAACATATTTGCCCGGGAACCAATAATCTAAACGAAGTCCAAAATTAAGAATCATACCACTAAAATTTATATTGTCCTGAGCATAGAACGATCCTTTAGCAGGATGAACTTTATAAATATCATTGTTTAATCCTAATTCTCCAATCCAAGGTTTATAAATATCAATAACTTGCATTTCCTGAAATATTAAATTGAATCCAGCTTTGAATTTATTTTTTTCATCAAAGAAATTAGTAAGATCGCCTTTTAAAGAGAATTCATCAATATAATGATCACGCCAAGTATATGGATTTCCGACATCCCAAAATCCATCACCCGGAATTACACCAACGTGTTCACTGCCCTCATTATAATATTCAATTGGGAATGTTACAATATCTTTTGGTTCAGTATATTCATACCAATATTTGCCGTTTGCATCGGCTCTAAGATTTGAGAAAAATTTATTTAATTTTATGGTATAAAATGTACTTGAATTTAAGGTGTGAGTCCAAGTAACTGAATTATAGGTATTGTTATGTGTAAATACATTTGCTTCATTCAAATTATATTGGAACTTATATTGATATCCAGGACTAGGTTCAACGTATTCCAAATTAGATTGAAGCGATTGGGAATTTTGGTTTATACTTACCGACTGATTGAATGAATATGCTAACTTCATTGTTGGAGATAGAGAATAAGTCAGTTTGCCTAACCAAAACCAGCTATTTTCTGCTCTTGGGGCAAATTTGGTCCCATGAAATGTTGATGAATATAATTGCTTTGCTGAAGGTTTATAATATCCTTGCGTGATACCATCACTTATCCCCATGTAAAAGCTTGCAAAGAATGTTAGTTTACCTGGAATCTGAATTCCTAATGCAGGAATTAAAAATGTAGTGATCGGTTCAGGACCACTTAAATTTGCTTCTGCAACATCTAAATTGAATACATGCAGTGATGATTTATTACCAAAGTTATCCCGCTTGTAAGAAAGTGAGCCAGAGTATAATTCTCTACCTTCTCTAGTTTTCACATTAATGACTCCTGAAGTGGCTTGTCCATATTCCGCATTAAAACCACCAGTAATAACCTCAACCTCTTCAATTGCATTAGCGCTAAGTTGAAGCCCAAATCCGGTTCCTGCAAGTGGATCTTGTACTGAAACTCCATCCAGAAGAAACGCAGTTTCGTAAGATCTACCTCCTCTAATATGAATTGCATTATCTGATTGAATAACACCTGCTTGTTGAGAAACCAAATCCTTAACATTTTCAATTACTGCAACTTCAATCTCTTCCCTACTAATAGATTTTATACTCTGTGTTTCTTCTGCATCAACTAGTGGTTTTTCACCTACTACTACAACGTCCTGTTCCATAGTAAGAACAGTTACTTCCATTTTTATATCAAGTTGAGTACTTCGATTAGCAACAACTTCAATACCCGTAAAAAGCATTTGTTTAAAACCAATAAGGGTAGCTTTAACATTGTAGGTTCCCGGAGTGATTCCTTCTATCACATAATTACCATCTAAATCTGTAGCTGCACCATAGTAAGTACCCTCAAGTATAATGTTTACACTTGGAAGCGGTTCTTTCAAATTTTTATCAATAATCTGGCCTATTATTTTACCAGTATTCTGAGCTTGGACTACCCAAGAACTTGTTAGTAAAAGAAATATGATTAAGATTTTTTTCACAATGACAACCCAAAATCTTCAAATAGAATTACTTCAAGAAGAATTCCAACATTACCAACATTACCATCGCACTCATGCAAAGGAAGACCAAAGAAAAATATTGTATTGTCATTACTCTTTAAGGCAATTATTTGTGATTCTTCTGAAGTTCCATCTGGAAGTCTGTACAGACTTGTTGCAGCGAACTCAGAAGGAAAAAGAGTTTGAACTTTTATACTGCTCCCTGTTGTTTTAAGATCAGGATATTTAGCCAATGTTGAATCACCATCGATGTTTATATTTGAACCAATATACTTAATTGGAGAAGCAAGACTATCAATTGGTAGAAAATCTTGTAATTGCAAAACATCAACCGGATGAGGCAAAACAGAGGTAAAAATAACTTTACCGCCATCTTCAATATAATTTTTTAAAGTACTGGAAGCTAAATCAATATATGGCTGATTGTCAGAATACCATATCAATGCATCAAATAACTTAATGGTTTCGGCAAATGTTATATTTTCATAAGGAATAATATATTCATGAATATCCCATGCATCATAGTGATCAGCAAAACTACCATCAAGTAAATTGTCTAAACTTTCTTTGTAAAAATTCTCAGAATTATCAACCTTCGTATTATCATCAACTAAAAGTACTTTCCCTTTGGGCTTCTTAACAAACCAAGTTACTTCCTCATCACTTGGAAGACTTAAATATTCACTTTTTGCCCCTGATATATCTTCTGCCTGGATATAAATTCTATTATTATCATTTAACACAATTCCTGGTAGTTTTTCAGAATTCAGATTCCCATTTACAATTATATCCATTATTGGAGTATCGTTATTTAAGTTCTCAGCTCTAATGGTAATGTTCCTGATATCACCACTAAGAGAAATTGAACTATTTGTATCATTAAGAGCGATATTAATACTTTTAATAGTTTCAAGTCCATCCAAATCATCAACATTCCAACCAAGTGTCATTACAGGAAATGATACTGCTGGTAAACTTGTTAAAGAATTCCATTCAATACTTGGGGCACTGTTTTTTATTGGAAATAATTCTGAAGCCGGCTCGGGATCAACATCACCAATGTCATAATACTTTTCTCCGGGATTAAATAATCCATCATTGTTCTCATCTTCAAAAGGTTCCGGGCCAAAGTCAATTCCATTTCTTATAATAGAATTATCATAAACATCATTTCCGTTATTATCAATTCCCGCAACTTCAAATTTATATATTGTATCACTAGCACCAATTTGCAATTCAAATGATATGGCATTCTCAGTTGTAAATTCCCAATCATCTCCATTCCACTTATAATAATATCCAATCACCAATCCATCTGGATCATCTGCCCACCATCCAATTTTTAATTTGCTAGGCTGAGGAGAAATTGTAGAATCAGGGTATAAAAATAAGTGAGTTTCTGGCGGTAAATTCTCTTGAGGCAAATCATTAATACTCTCATCACAACTAAGGATAAAGCTCAAAAGAATTACCGCACAATATGTAAAAATATTTCTTTTCAATTATAATATCTGTTTTTTGGAGCCAGCAATCTTCAATTGCTCAACTCGCAATAATCATATTTAAGACCTTACTTTAACAATAGCAGTTTTTTAGAAACAACAAAATTTCCAGCTTCTATTCTGTAGAAATAAACACCACTTGAGAGATTTGCAGCATTGAACTCTACTTTATAAATACCAGCAGACTGTTCTCTATTAACAAGCGTACTAATTTCTCTACCCAACATATCATATACTTTCAATTTAACATTTACCATTTCCGGTACTGAATATTGTATTACCGTTGTCGGGTTGAATGGATTTGGATAATTTTGTGATAGTTCAAAAGCAGCTGGAATTTTTACATTTTCTTCTATATCAGTAAATCCCCAAAAGTCATCATTTTTCCTTGGGATCAATTTAAAATTATTGAATGCATAATAAATAACTCCCGTTATTGATTCAAAAGTATTCCCTTCCTTTATACCAATTAATCCTGCTGAATCTGCAAGCCCTGGTTCCCAGTTATTATGATAACTGTGACTGCCATCTTGAAGTTCAACTCTAGTTGAACCTAGAGCATCAGATACAAGTATTTCACCGTAGTTTGATGTTCCATCTGCATTTTCATTGGTAACAATTAGATTTTTATACACAATAAGCATACTTTCATATTCTTCGGCAGCATCATTTCTACCTGTTGAAATCTGGTCACAAGTTAAAATCAATGAAGGAATTTCACCAACATGCTCTAAAATTTCAAGGTTTGAAACATCAATTGTTGTATGATAATAATCTTCTATTACTGTTCCAGTTACGCTGACTAAATCACCTCTAACTTGACCATTAAGTGGTACTTTAATCATTCTTAAACCAGCCCATTCAAAAGAATTCCTCATCTGCATATACTGAGCTGAACCGCCTTGTTCATCAATATCAGAAGAATCTGCTGTTATAACACCTTGTAGTGTTAATACTTCACCTTCAAATCTACTGGCTCCTTGTCTATAAGGAGTATATTGCACATGAAAAATAGTCGGATCGCTGTTTAATACCCAATAATAATATTTTACAGATGTGTCATTCGGACTAATTGATTCATTACCTTCATTATCTTTTGCATACACATAATAACTAACTAAACTGTTATCAGAAGAAGTTCCTGGAATATTTGCAGAATATGCTGTATCCTGAAATGTCATAGGAATTTCTAGAAATTCTCCATCATTAACTTGATAAATAATTTTTGCTTCTGTTACCGTTCCATCATTATCTTCGATTTTAAATAGTACATCAGCACTTTGATTGGTTAATACCCTCGGGGGAGCATTTTGAATTAATGTAATAGTTGGAGGGGCTGTTTCACCAATTTTCATATCACCTGGATATAATGGGACAATATACCACCCATCGTCTCGAGTATGAATTATACCTCTGATATGCTTTAGTAACGTACCATTTGCTGGAGATTCATATTCTGTAATACCAACTAATTTATGTCCAGATCTTTCAGTAAAGTAAGAAGATTGATCATACATAAATATTTTATTACCACTTCCATCTGAAAATGCAAAATTTGTGCTACCGCCTGGATTTCTATCACTTGTTATCACATTCTGAAATTCAACAAACATACCTTCATATTTTTCAGCTTCCAGATTAAATGACGTCTCATCAAAAAATTCAGAGACTGTAACAACAATTGGATCAGGCCGCTTACCCTTTGAATCAACAATATTAATTTCAGTTAGTGGTTCTACTAGAATAGATAAAGTTGTTGTATTGCCATAAAATCCTTCAGACACAATACCAATCATTTCAACAACATCACCAGTATCGATAATATCAAAACCAGTTGCAAAATTTGTATCAGGTTGTTCAACAGTCATTCCACCCCAAAGTGCACCTGATGTATCTTGTATAAAAGTTAAGTATGATCCCCTTGTTGCACTAGATGTTGTCAGTCTTCTATCGTTTTCCCAGTCAACCATAGGCGCAAACAGAACAGTACCAACAATTTTAACTGTATCACCTGAATATTGCGTTCCAATCTCAGAAATTGTTGAAGCATTTGCTAAAATTGAATCAGGTACTATATTCAATTCTGGTATTGTCATCGTAGGATATTCCTGAGCTTTTAAGAAAGAAGTCAGGATAAATATTGAATAAATGAAGTATCTTAATTTCATTGTATCACCTTTTTATTTTATTATTAGAAATTTTCCTTTTTTTATATCACTATTTTTTAGATTTTTTACAGTAAATAGATACAATCCAGTTGCAACTGCCTGGTCATACTCAGTAATTAAATCCCATGCATGTTCACCCCCAGCCATTTGCTGCTTACCATCTTTCGAAAAAGTCTCAAACCATCTTAGATCTGAACCGTTGCTTTGTTGATCGTGATAGATTTTTTTCACTATATCCCCAGAAAGAGTATAAATAACTATTTCACATTCCGCAGGCAAATTGTAGAAGTATAATTTCCTTAGTCTTTCAGAACTTCCGTCCCAATAGGCACTTCCATAATAGGGATTAGGATAAACACCAACCTCAACATCTTTTTCTTCAACAGGAAGTGTCCCAGGAATCACTTTTTGAAGATTTGCTAGAGGACCGCTTTCCAGACTCTCCAAGTTGTTTCCTGGATCACCTTTATCAAAAGCAGTTACACTATAGATGTACTGCCAACCATTCAACTGATTTTCTACTTCAAATTTATACCAATACTCAGTATCATCACCAAGAAACTTAACAGGTTCATCAAGTTCAATAAAATCGAATCCAGTATTAAAGCCAATGTTATTACCTATACTGTCAAATTCAGCTGCTTCTATTAATGAAGCATTTATGTCCTGTGCCTCGGTTAGGTCGTAGCCGGGATTCGTTCTGTAGATTTTATAACCCTCAAAATCTTTATTACCAGAAATCGGATCTATTGACTCTTCTGCTCTTTTATCCCAATAAATAGTTACCATTTGATTTCCTGGTACAGCTTTAACTTTTGGTAGTGTTGGTGGTGCAGGTAAAATGTATCTTGTTATCTTTCCATTACCATCAAGATCCTCATTTGAATCCAGTATTCCATTACCGTTTTTATCTTCTCCATAATAAGCTCTTAAAGCCCATCCCGCATTTGTAAATAAATTATATTTTTGTAATTCTGTATCAAAAGAAGGATGATCCGTCCCAAATTTCTTAGCTGCTACAATTGCGAAAGTAATATTTACGGAATCCTCAGGTGCTAATGCATCTTTAATTCCAGCAGATATCAACATTGAACGGTTGCTTGGTGTTACAATATCTTCAGGTTTAATAGCTTCACCAATTCCAAATCTATTATCCCCGCCGTAAAATCCCAACATTTTTTTATATCTTTCAATATCATTTTGAGGTGCAAAATAATTTGGATCTGTTGTATTTCTAAACTGCCAGTTTACAAAATTTACTGAATCAATTTCTTTATTACTGCCAAGAAATTGTATTCCAATATAACTATCTGTAAATCCTACATCGCCAGTAGCATCAAATTCGTAGGCGATTTTTAATGAATCGCTGTAACCATTTCCTCCTTTATTATAGAAAGCACTTCCTGTTCTTGGTGATGTAACATTTGTATTTCTTACAACCGTATCTGTCCATAAACCAATATGCAAGCTATCAAGATATTTATCACTATTATTCTTAATCCAGTAATTCATTATTACGAAAAAGTCAGCAAATGGATAATTCCAAACATAACTCTCTTGATGAATACTAACTCCAAGTGGTCTATGGTCAACAATTAGTTCACCATTACTAAAGTGAGTGTTGGTATCAACAAAATCCATTATAAAATCCTGGTGGGAAATTGCTTCAGGATTAAAGAATCTTGAATCAATTAATGATGATTTTTCTGTAACTCTACTTCCAGGTAAATTAGTGAATTCAAATCCACCACCTCTAGCTGATACAGATGATGCATCCACAGCACCTGTGGATACAAATGGTCCTCTTCTATTACTACCATTTTCATCATCACTCAAAAATGCTCCTATCCATATACCACCATCAAATAAATGTTCAATACCACTTCCGTAAGGAAATTCACAAGATGGTTGTTCAGGCCAAAGAGCAAATCCATGCCCATAAGTACCGAAGTTAGTAACAGTTAGTCCAATATTTCCAACATTTGTGTAGTGATCGTCATCATCCTCAAAAAGTTTGCTTAACCGATTAACTCGGTCATCATTATCAGATGAAAAGGCTAAAAACAAAAAGGCAGATATAAACAGTAGTAAATATTTTTTCATATAATCCAAAAAAATTGCCTTG
>JBDLIN010000102.1:0-12720 GCA_039714835.1 Bacteroidota bacterium
AAGCATCTAGTCCCTGCTCAGATACTCAACCATCAATCTAACACCAAATCCGGTATTATACTTTTCAGTATAGCTTCTGAATTTATGTTTCAATGCTGGTCCGGCTAAATCTACATGTGCCCAAGGTATTTTTTTATCAACAAATTTTTCTAGGAATTTACCGGCAGTTATTGCACCACCCCATCGTGGACCGAGATTATTTGTATCAGCTATTTCACTTTTCAGACCTTCATTAAAATCATCCCAGAATGGAAGTCTCCATACTCTTTCGAAAGTTCTATTACCCGAATCAACCAATGACTTTGCTAATGAATCATCTTTTGTAAATAGTCCGGCAGTAAACTCACCAAGAGCGACAACAACTGCACCTGTTAAAGTCGCAAAATCAATCATCTCATCCGGTTTTAATTTTGAAGCATACTCCAATGCATCAGCAAGTATCAACCTACCTTCAGCATCTGTGTTTTTCACTTCAATTGTTTTGCCACTCGATGTTGAAATTATATCCCCCGGTTTGTAAGCTCTTCCGGATATCATATTCTCGACTGCTGGTATAATCCCAATTATTTCAATAGGTAATTTGAGTTTAGCTGCTGCCATAATCGTCCCAATTACCGTAGATGCTCCAGCCATATCAGCATTCATTTCAGTCATCGAATCTGACGGCTTAATTGAATAACCTCCTGAATCATATGTTACACCCTTGCCAACTAGAGCGATCTTTTTCAGTGACTTACCACTTGGTTTATATTTCAAGATAAGCAAATGCGGTGGATTATCACTTCCTTCAGCAACTGCAAGTAGCGAATTCATTTTTCGTTTTTTTAATTCAGCTTTATTAAAAGTAGTGACTTTTACACCGAGGGGTAAAAGAAGTCTTCTGCTTCGCTTTACTAACTCGCTTGGTGTAAGTGTAATAGCAGGTTCATTAGAAAGATCCTTCGCAAAATCAACTGAAGATAAAATCTGCTCTCCAATTTTAATAGCTGAATTAATATCACGTGAATCTGATTTGAAATTAACTCCTAATTTCTTAGGAGTCTTCTTATCAGATTTATATTTATCAAACACATAATTTCCAAGATGAACACCCTCAACAAATGTTTGGCAGAAATATTTAGGACTACTAAAATGATCTTTAAATAATTCGAACTTAGGTAGTCCAACTTGAATGTTATTTATGTTTTCATCTTTCAGACCAATGATCATTTTTGACATTAGATCTCTAAATTTATCAGAATCAAATTTTTCATCAGGTATCACTTTTGTCAGAATCACAAAGTCAGGCTTACCTGAAGGATTGGCAAAGCGAATTTCATCTTTTGTCTCTGAAAGAAATGATTTCTTTAAACTTTGATTAATAGAAATATTTGAGGTCTTTATAAAATCATCGAGATCTTTAGAAAGTTTACTTTTATCCGAGAAAATTTTTATTAGTAATGAATTTAATTTATTTGAAAAGTCAGTCTTGCTGCTTGTGATCTGAAGATTAAAGATCATATATTATCTCTCTACTATTTATATTCTTTTACAAATTTATTTGCTTCGTTCAATACTTTTTCAATTGCTGATTTTAATTCTAAACCGTGAATTCTAGCTCCAGCAGCGTGGAAATGACCGCCTCCATTAAATCTTTTAGCTAATTCATTTACTGGGACTTTTTTAACTGAACGAAAACTTACTTTTACTACATCATCCATTTCAAAGAAGAAGATTCCAACTTCAACACCCTTAATTGTCAAATTATAGTTAACAAATCCTTCAACATCTTCTTCATCTGTTTCTGTTTTAGTAAGATCTGATTTACTAATGACCATATATGATATTTTACCTTCATCAGCAATGGTTAATGAACTAAGTGCAATTCCGAGTAGTTGAATTCGATTTGCTGTTCCCTGCTCATAAACTTCTCTATAAACAAATTTCGGATCGATTCCGGTTTCCAAAAGTTGAGCCGTTAACCGATGAACATCCGGAGTTGTTCTATCAAATCTGAATGAACCAGTATCTGTTATAATGGCAACATAAAGAGGAAGAGCAACATCATAATCAATTTGAAAATTTGAATTGATTAAAAAGTTATATATTATTTCACCAGTTGATGATTTGTTTGTATCGATTAACATCACATCAGCAAATTCTTCTGGAAATTCATGATGGTCTATACAAACTTTTTTAGCTTTACTAGTTCTTAGTTCTTCCTCCATTGAACCAGCTCTGCTTAACTGATTTAAATCAAGCGAGAAAATTACGTCTGAGCTTGAAATGAGCTCAGCATGTTTCGAGGAATCAAATAATTCAATTTCCTCATTATTGCCTAATAAAAACAATAAGAATTGTGGTGTTGGACTATGATTGATTATACGAACTTCTTTACCCAATTTTTCCAGATATCTAGCTAAAGCAAGCTCTGATCCAATGGCATCACCATCGGGATTAACATGAGTCGTTATAACAAATTTGTTATTATTTTGAATTATATCATTAATTAAGTTAAAGCTATTCATATAATCTAAATTTATAAAGAGAGAATATTTAAAATAATAAAGGCGAAGAAAAATCTCCGCCCTTAAATTACAAAAGAATAATGTTATTCAACAGTCCAAGTGTTTCCTCTAAAGAGTAACTCCTCTAGATCTCCTTCACCAGTTGTTTCAATAATATGATCGATCTGATTTTGAACACCTTCATCATAGGTGGGTTTTAAGAACTGACGGAATACACCAATTGGAGTGGGCATATCAGGATCATCAGTCATATGTGATAACATGAATGCTCTGATTGGACTTTCATCGGTTTCATCATGAACCCAGAGATCCTCAACAGTATGTTTATCATCATTAAGATCTACTACGACTGTTTTGAAACCATCAAGGATAATTCCCTTATCAAGATTTTTACCAAAGATAAGAGGTTCTCCATGTTCAAGAACAACAATATTATCTTCTTTGATTTCTTTATCAGTTAAATTATTATATGCTCCATCATTAAAGATGATACAGTTTTGATAAACTTCTAGAAAAGCGGTACCCTTATGTTTTCCTGCTCTGCTTATCATTTCCTTCATATGCTTTGTTTCTTTATCAATTGTTCTGGCAACAAAAGTAGCTTCGGAACCAAGAGCCAATGAGGTTGGATTAAATGGATAATCAACGCTTCCAAAGGGTGTACTCTTTGTCACTTTGCCTTTTTCAGAAGTAGGTGAATACTGTCCTTTAGTTAATCCATAAATTTGATTGTTAAAAAGAATTATTTTAAGATCAATATTCTTTCTGCATGCATGAATAAAGTGGTTGCCGCCAATGCTCATTAGATCACCATCTCCAGTTGCAACCCAAACAGATAAGTCAGGACGGGCTACTTTTAATCCAGTAGCAATTGCAGGTGCTCGACCATGAATACCATGAATACCATAAGTGGACATATAGTAAGGAAATCGACTGGAACAACCAATACCAGCAACCCAGACAAAATTTTCCTTTTTAATTCCTAAAGTTGGAAATACTCTCTGAACTTGCGCAAGTACCGAATAATCACCACAACCAGGACACCATCTTACGTCTTGATCTGATTGAAAATCTTTTGCGGTTAAGTTCAATTCTTGAACGTCTATTTTGTCATTCATTTTGCACCTCCGAGTATCTCAGATATTTTTTCTGTTATCTCATATGTCTTCAATGGTAATCCTCTCATCTTGTTGAATTGAATAACAGGTAATAAATATTTGTTTCTAATAATACTGGCTAATTGGCCCAAATTATTTTCCGCAATTAATATTTTATCAAAATTTGATAATACTTCACCAAGATTCTTAGGGAAAGGATTAATATATTTGAGATGCGCTCTAGAAACTTTTAATCCCTCGTTGCGAGCAGCAATAACAGCTTCTTTGATAGAACCATGAGTACCACCCCAACCAATTACCAAAAGTTCACCTTCTTGATCTCCGTCAATCTCTAAGTCAGGGACATCTGCCTGCATACGTTCAATTTTTTCAGCTCTTAAACGGCACATTAAATCGTGGTTTTCAGGATCATGGCTAACATTACCAGTAATATTTGCTTTTTCCAAACCACCTATTCGGTGTTCAAATCCAGGTGTGCCAGGTACCGCCCACGGTCTTGCTAGATTTTCATCTCTATCATAGGAATGAAATTCTTCAGGATTTGTGGGTCTTTTAACTTCAATTTTTTCCAACTCATTAGCATGTGGAATCCTCCAGGGTTCAGCACCATTGGCTATATATCCATCAGTAAGTAATATAACTGGTGCCATATACTTAAGGGCTAATCGAGAGGCTTCGATAGCCATATAAAAACAATCTGAAGGAGTCGTAGCAGCGATAACAGCAACTGGGGATTCTCCACTTCTTCCATACATTGCTTGAAGTAGATCGGCTTGTTCAGTTTTTGTTGGTAATCCAGTACTTGGTCCACCACGTTGAACATTAACTATCACTAAAGGTAATTCTGTAATTACTGCTAATCCTGTTGCTTCTGTTTTTAGAGCAAGACCAGGACCTGATGTAGTAGTAATTGCAAGAGAACCTCCAAAGGATGCACCAATTGCTGAGGTAATCCCGGCAATTTCATCTTCTGCTTGTAAAGTTTTTACCCCAAATTTCTTATGTCTGCTTAAGTAGTGCAATATTTCTGAAGCAGGTGTAATTGGATAGGAACCTAAAAATAACTTTAAACCGCTAAGCTTACTAGCTGCAACAAAACCAAGAGCTGTTGCTTCATTTCCAGATATTGACCTATACGTTCCTTTTGGAAGTTCTGCTTTGGATACTCTATACCTTATTGCAAATATTTCAGTATTTTCGCTATAATAATATCCGGCTTTCAAAGCTTTTGAATTTCCACAAACTAAATTTTTTGATTTACCGAATTTTTCGTTAACCCACTCAAGTGTAGGATCAAGGGGACGATTGAAAAGCCAGTACATGATCCCAAGAGCAAAAAAGTTTTTACTTCTTGCAACTTCTTTTGGTTTAAGATCACAATCTTTCAGTGCCTCCATTGTCATTGTTGTGATGGCAACCGGAAAAACTCTATACCCCGATAATGAATTATCTTCAAGGGGACTTTTCTCATATTTTGCTAATTTAAGATTCTTTTTATCAAACGAATCTTTATTAGCGATGATTATGCCATTCTTTTTAAGGTTTGGTAAATTTACTTTTAGTGCTGCAGGATTCATAGCAACTAAAACATCCGGATTATCACCCGGAGTATAGACCTGATTAGAACCGAAATGAAGTTGAAATCCACTTACACCATAAGTGGTTCCAATTGGAGCGCGAATTTCTGACGGATAGTCAGGTAATGTACTTAAATCATTCCCGACAAAAGCTGTAGTATCACTGAATTGAGTTCCGGTTAACTGCATTCCATCACCGGAATCTCCAGCAAACATGACACATACATCGGTCAGTTCCTTTATCTCCTTTGTTTTATTTTCTTCCATTTTAAGTATCTCTTTCTCAAATGATACATTTATTAATTAATTTAATAATGAAACATAATAAAGTCTTTTTCTTTAGCAAAGGAATTAATTTATTCCACATCGGAAATCAGTTTTAGTAATTCTTCAGCATTCAAAAAACCTGTAATTCGGTGTATTTCTTCACCTTTTGAGTCTATTAATAAAATTGTCGGCATACCAATAATTTTAAATTTCTCTCTGATAGATGTGGTTTCATCCGACATCGTTTTTGTCATATCAACCTTGTAGGAGCGGAATTGTGATAAAGCATCTATTACTTCCGCATCAGAAAATGTTAGAGCATCAAATTCTTTACAAGGTATGCACCAGTCAGCGTAGAAATCAATTATGATTTTATCATTATTTAATGCTGCTTCATATGATTCAGTTGAATATTTTTCCCAATTAGGAGCATTTTTCTCCACTGGCCATAACATCCAAGCTGCAGCAGCGATCATTAGTATTGAAAAAAGAGTTTTAAAAATCCGATACCCTTTCACATCATTCGCTAATTTATCGATAAATAATAGATAAATTGCTGACCCAATCATAAAAACCGGTAATAAATATTTACTTAAAATTTTTGGTAATAGTGGATCTAGGAAATAAATTGCCATAGCGATCAAAATGAAGCCGAAAATATTTCTGACTCCTTCCATCCAAAATCCTGCCCTTGGCAAAGATTTTATTCTGCCTGAGAAAATTGCTAGGAAGAGATATGGTGTCCCAAGACCAACTGCTAAAAAGAAAAACATAATAAATCCATAAAATACATCCCCTTTTGCTGCAACATATGTAACTAAGCCTAGCACGAATGGCCCAATACATGGAGCGGCGACAATTCCCATTGTTAATCCCATAAAAAACGCACCAAATGCTCCTGAACGTGCACCACCAGCTTTTGCAACCATCGAATCAGGCATCTTAATCTCATACATACCAAACATGCTTAGTGCTAAGATTACGAAAATAGCAGCAACAAGAATTATAACAATGGGATTTTGGAGAAGTGTTCCGAACACAGCTCCACTTAACGAGGTTATTACTCCAACAACAGAATAAGTTAACGCCATTCCAAGAACATATAAAATCCCAAGTATAAATAGCTTTCCGGTTTTTCCTTCACTTTGTCCGCCGAAATAGCCAATTGTGATTGGAATTAGTGGATAAACACATGGAGTTAAATTCAGTGCTAATCCCCCAAGAAAAACAAATATTAAACTGAGTAATAATCCGCTTGATTCTAAAGTTGCTGCTATTCCACCATTATTATCATTATTCTTCTCAACATCAGTTTTTGTATATGAGATCTCAATTGATGAGAATATTTCACTATTAATTTCATTGATTGGTGTAGAACTATCAACAACTTCTAAGGTAATTGTGGTGTCTATATCATTCGGTGCCATGCAAGTTGCATCATTACATGCTTGATAAGTTAATCTTATTGGAATTTCTAACGACCCTAATTTCGCATTTCCCGGAATTTTTATTATAGCACCTATATAAACTTCACCATCAAAAACTGAAACCGGAATTTCTGAAAAACTAAATGTAACATCTTTAGCTTGCGGAAATTTTACGATTTGAACATCAACGTCTGAGCTATCAATAAGAATCTCGGTGGGAATAAGAAAATCTTCATTTGGAATATTTGAATTTATATGCCAGCCTTCTTCTATATCAAGTTTTACAGCAACTTTTATCTCACTATTATTTTGCACTTGATTAAATGAACTATATACGTCTAGTTTAACCAAGTCATTTTTAATCCCAAACTGAGCATTGGTTGCTAGAAAGGCTGTCAGCACAAACATAATTGTTAAAATATATTTTCTCATTTCTTTTCCTTCTTTTTCACTTATTAGTTATTCGTTGATCTTAATTTACATACACTCGTATCAAAGCATTGTCATTTAACCGACTTAATTAACTTAAAATAAACAACAAAATGGTAATCGTAACAACTTAAATCCAAACTGGGTTGTCAACAGCTAGTTCCGATTCTTTCTATCGGAAACCATTCGTTAACAGAAACATTCAGCATCTCACGTCATGGAGTGGTCCATGACGTCCAAGCTTTTTGTTAGAACCAATTTATTTGTGTCTTTTATCTCCATTTCTGAACTATCGGAAATCTGCGACCATATCCAAAGGATTTTGTTGTTACTCGTAACGCAGGAGCAGCTTGTTTCCGTTTGAATTCATTTCTATCAACAAGAGTTAAAACCTTCTTAACTATTTCTGCATTACCAATCTTTTCAACAATTTCAGAATATTCCTTATATTCTTCGAGGTAACATCTTAAAATTTCATCTAAAAGTTCATAAGGTGGTAATGAATCTTCATCTTTCTGATCATATCGTAATTCAGCAGAAGGAGCTTTCTCAATTATCTCATTTGGAATGATTTCTTCATCGCGATTAATGAACTTCGCAATTTTATAAACTCCGGTTTTATAAACATCCGCAATCACTCCTAAAGCACCACTCATATCACCATAAAGAGTTGCATAACCAACTGCCATTTCCGATTTATTCCCAGTTGTACAAAGCAAATAGTTGAACTTATTTGATAGAGCCATTAAATAAAGCCCTCTAATTCTTGCCTGGATATTTTCCTCAGTAATATCAACTGGTTTTCTTTGAAAGGCTGGGTCAAGAACTTCAAGTATTTTTTCAAAGACTGGTTCAATTGATATTCTATCAGAAGTTATTCCAAGATTTTGTGCTAATTTTTCAGAATCTTTAATACTACCTTCACTTGAAAACTGTGACGGCATCATTACAACGTGAACATTATCTTTTCCTATTGCATTAACTGCAATATATGTAACTAACGCTGAATCTATTCCACCACTTAATCCTACTAAAATTTTCTTGAAGCCGGTTTTCTGAACGTAATCTTTAACACCAAGTGTAAGAGCATTTAAAATTTCTTCCTCATATGATGATTCAACATCAGTTATGGATTCATATTTTTTTTCAGTATCATATATGAAAAAATCATCTTCAAAAGTTTTACCCATCATCTCAAGCTCACCATTGGAATTGAGACACATACTTGCACCATCAAAAATTAGGTCTGTCTGTGCCCCAGCAACACAAACATAGGCAAGCGGCAATTTATTAGTTTTTGTTAGAGTTGAAAGCATATCAAATCTTTCTTTCCTTCTTCCATAGGCATAAGGACTTGCTGAAATATTAATCAAAATCGTCGAACCTTTATCAACTAACCTTTGTACGGGATCACGATAGTATCTTCTTTGTTTCCAATAATCTGCATCATTCCAAATATCTTCACAGATCGATATTCCAAGTTTTTCATTTTTAAAATCAACTACATATACTTCTTTTGCTGATTCAAAATACCTTACTTCATCAAATACATCATAATTTGGTAATAGTGTTTTATGCTGAGTAAATTGGATTTTACCATCATAGCATAAAACAGCAGAATTGTATAGTCCTGTTCCTACATTATCAAATTCTTCAGTGATGGTACCAAAAATCAATCCTGTACTATTTGTGATTGACGCAATTTCTTCAGAAGTTTCCTTAACAATTCGACGAAATTCTATCTTTTCAATTAAATCTTGCGGCGAATAACCAGTAATAGTTAATTCCGGAAAGATAACTAAATCGACACCCTCATTAACTCCCTTTTGATAACCGTCAATAATTTTTTTCTTATTACCTTCAATATCTCCAATAATTGGATTAATCTGACCAAGTGCAATTTTCATAATATTGTGCTTCTAAAATTATTTTAAGAGAAATAAAAATAGTGAAGAATAGAAAGTTTGGCAATGAAGAATTCATATCATAAAATCTCTATTATAAAAATCATTTCTCTGTTAACAGAACATAGATAGTAGTTAAAAAGATCACCACAAGGATCACGAAGAAGACACTAAGTTCACAAAAATAATGATAAGTTGAACTTTGTGATCATTGTGAAAAACTTTGTGTACGTAGTGGTTAATTAAGAATATCAACTATGGTACAGTTTCTTGTTAAACCAAATTTATTAGTTATCTCTCCCAATAAGATAGAATCTTTTGGTTTTGGTGATTCTTGATATCTTTTCCTTCCCCAGAATATAGAAATTCAATTCTGTTGGAATAAAATTCAGTTATTTTTCCTCTTACCATTTTCAGTGTACTGTTTAAAAATTTATTCTGCTCTGTAAATCCTTCTCCTAATATACCAATTGCTGCCGGGAGCCATCTTTCAGGGAACATATTTTCATACTCCCCTCCTTTCTTATATTTATTGATCTCGTTATTAATAATATCTAAAGCATAATTTCTTCCCTCTTCAGAATCACAAGTCAATCCTTTTTTATTAACCTCCTCTTTGATAGCTAGTGCATTCGGATAAAGCAGTGCAATAGTATATGGAGATTGATTGTTATACAGCATTACCTGCTCAATATATTGAGATTGATCAACCAACGATTCCTCAATTCCTTCCGGACTGAATTTTTCACCGTCACTGCTAATTAATAAACTTTTGAATCTACCTAAAACGTATAAAAAACCATCGCTATCAAAATAGCCCATATCACCTGTGTAAAGCCAACCATTTTTGATTGTTTCATCTGTGGTTTTTTCATTTTTCCAATAACCTGCCATGACATTTTCACCTTTGCAGATAATCTCACCTTTTTCACCTTGAGATAATTCATTTCCTTCGGCATCAACTATTTTTACATCTAAATTTTTAATGATTTTACCTGAAGAACCCATCTTATGTAAAGCGGGAACATTTGCTGAAATAATAGGCGAAGCTTCACTTAGTCCATAACCTTGATACATTGGAATTCCAAGAGCATAGAAGAATCTCTGCAATTCAATATCTAACAGAGCCCCGCCGCCAAAAAAGAATTCCAGTTTTCCACCAAAACCATCTCGTATCTTACTGAATAAGATCTTATCATAAATTTTTAGCAAAGGAAATTTCAATTTTTGCAATCCTTTCCCTTTCGAATATCCGTCATGATTATATTCATATGCTAATTTTAAAGCCTTTTTGAATAAAGCTTCTACTTTAGGTCCTTTTGATTTAATTCCGTTCTCAATATTCTTTTTGAAATTTTTAGCTAGTGAAGGAACACTTAATAGAAAAACGGGTTTTGTTTCTTTAATATTTTTGGGTATGTTTTTTAATGTCTCTAAAGGTGTATTGCCTAACTCAATAGATGACATACTTGCACCATTTTTCATCAGGAAATAAATTCCTACAGTATGTGCAAATGAATGATCCCATGGTAATATTAATAATGAGGAATAATATTCTGGAACTGGAATAACTGCGTTAGCTTGTTCAATATTAGAAGTATAATTTCTATGTGTTAAAATAATTCCTTTTGGATCTGCAGTTGTTCCTGAAGTGTAACAAATATTTGCATAATCATCATTTGTTATATTTTGCCAAATTAGATTGAATTTTTCATAATTTGTCTCAAGATAATCTCGACCTAATTTCAGAACATCATCTTTATGAATTTCATTATCTCTTATATCATCAACTTGATCGAGAACAATAACTTTTTCAAGTTCGGGTAAGTCCCTCTCAATCTGTCTCATTTTATCGAGTTGTCTTTTAGATACAATTGCATACTTGCAGCCTGAGTGAGCAAGTCTAAATTTTAGATCATTTAGTTCATCAATTTTTACTGATATTGGAACATCAACTCCTCCCACAAAAAGGATCCCCATTTCACTCATTACCCAATCATTCCTCCCTTCTGCAATCAGAGCTGTTCTATCTCCTTTCTGTAATCCCAATTGGAACAATCCAGCAGCAAATTCATGAATTAGAACTTGCATCTCTTTATAAGTTGTGCCCACATATTTATCATCCGTTTTTTCCCACATTAAAATATTGTTAGGATACTTTTTTACACTTTCTTCAAATAGATAAGGTAATGTCTGCTGCATCACTTCTCCAGTTTATCAATTAAAATATTGTTTAATACATAAAATATTATTAATTGTTGTGATTTTCAAAATTGTTATTAAAGTTATTCAGAATTACTTCAACTGATTATCATTATAGTGACTTAACAAGTACAAAAAATTAACCACAAAGAAAAACAAAGAAGGCACAATGTGCACAAAGAAGGAAAGAGTATTTTTTATTGATTCCTAATTTTGAAATTAATCTACTAAGTATTGCTAATTATGTATGTTTGACGTATTCTATTAATTATATTTTTATCTGTGAAAATCTGTTCAATCAGTTTTATCTGTGGCCTATTTTTTAATTAAACATTTTTTCAATTCGTGCGTCTAAAAATTCGAACAAACGGAAAATGAAGATGAAAGAAGGATTATACAGATCAAGAAGAAATAGAATTTTCGGTGGAGTAGCCGGTGGATTGGGTGAATACTTAAATATCGACCCAGTAATTATAAGAGTGATTTTCGTTGTATCAATATTCTTAGATGGTATTGGCATTTTACTTTACATTATTTTATGGATCGTTGTGCCAGAAGAAAATATTTACACAATGTTTGACAAAACAAACAAACCACCTAGTGAACAAGCTGAAGAAATGAAAACCGATAATCTTTTTACTAACGATTCTTTACCTCCAAAGAATAATAATGCCAGTTTAATCATTGGAATTATTTTAATCATTGCAGGTCTTTTCTTTCTTGGCATAGAAATATTTTCATTCCTAAATTTCAGTGATCTCTTTCCTATTATTGCAATCGGTGTTGGTATTGGACTAATTTATAATTCACTTAAAAGCAGATGAGAAAATGAAACTTAAAAACGGACAACTATTTTGGGGATTTTTCTTTCTAACTATTGGTATCCTTTTCCTACTTGAAAAAAAAGACTATTTATGTATAAACTTTGAAGAAATCTGGGGATACTGGCCAATCCTTCTTATCCTGGCAGGTTTGGCAGTTATGTTTAAAGATAATTTTATAAGGCCGGTTCTATCTATAATTTCTGGTGTACTTTTAGGTCTATTTCTTTTCGCCTCTTTTTTCTTCCTCTATGATACTGTCGATTGTTCTGATAACGATTTTAGTAACTCACATTATAATTATTCAACTTTTAGTGAGGAGTTCATTGATAGTAATAGTAATGCTACATTAAGATTGAACGCGGGAGTTGGGAAAGTAAAAATCGAAGGAACAACAACTAAATTATTTGAGGGTCATTCTTCAGGATTCTTTAACTCTTACGATGTAAACACAAATAGTAGATTTGA
>JBDLIN010000103.1:0-12619 GCA_039714835.1 Bacteroidota bacterium
CATAAAATCTTCTGGAAATCTATCTGGATTTCTTCTTACAGCTTGTTTTAATGCTTTAGTTGGAACGCCATAGAGTTTGGCAATATCTCTATCAAGGATGACTTTTTGATCACGAATATTGAGATAACGCTTTCTACTGGAATAATTGATTCATTTGTCATTGATTTACCCTCATTTTGATCTTAGTAATTATTAAATGTTGTAATGCCCTCAAAAATTATTGTTTTAATGACAAGTTACCAATAAAAAAGAGAATCATAATAATATTTCACTCTGAGTTTAGTTCTTTATATATTTTAATATGCGCTATATAAAAATTGTAATAATACTATTTTTCTTATCCACTTTACTTTATTCTCAAGATTTGCTTTTCCAGCATCAGTTTGGAGAATTTGAAAATGCTACTGCTTTTACATTTACTCCAAGCGGATATTTTTATATCACAGATGCAGCAAAAAATGAGGTTATTAAACTTGATACACTTGGTAAATTAATTCAGGGTATTGGCGGTTACGGATGGGAAACATCTACATTTGATGAACCAGTAGATATTTATGCAACTGATCTACGTGTTTTTGTAACCGATAAAAATAATAATCGTATTCAGGTTTTTGATAAGGATCTAAACTATCTTTTTCTGATAAAAACCGATAACCATGTTGATGAGCAAAATAATTTTCTATATCCACAAAGTAGTGTTACCTCAATTCAAGGCGATGTTTATATTTTAGATTCTGATAACTCCCAAATAATGAAATATAATTCTGAAGGACTGTTTCTTATAGATTTTGGAGGATATGAATCGGGAGAATTTGTACTTGAGCAGCCAACAAAAATTGGGATAGCTCATGATTCTAAGATATTTGTCCTTGATGATCAAAGAGTTACAGTATTCGATCAATTTGGAATGGGATTGTTTTTAATGAATCTTAAGTTTCCTGCTACAAATTTGAATATTACATTCGATAATTTAGTAATAAGTGATGAAAAGAATATATATTACCTAAATCTTAGAACACCAGATATTTTAATTAATAGCCTTAAACCGACAGATATTCCGGATGGTGAAGTAATTGTTGAAGCACTGGTTATTAATTCTCGTCTTTACATTTTAACTGAAACAAATATTTTAGTTTATCTGATAATTAAATCTTAAATTCAAATTGAGTTTCCATTTAAAACTTCTATTTTTTGCTCTAATTCTACTCTGGTCACTCGGAATATTTGTTGAATTTCTCATCCCGTATTTTAACAATTTAGCATTATTTTATCCCTCATTAAAATTCTTATATTCACATGTTTGTCATCAACAACCCGAAAAGATCATCTCAATTGAGGGACACAATTTACTAGTATGCAGTCGGTGCACAGGAATTTATATAGGTTCGCTTATCTCTTCAGCTCTAATATTATTTATTCGTATCAACAAAATTAATGGTATTAAATATTTGTTATTAGCAGTTACCCCAATGATTGTAGATGTTATATTATATACTTTTGGATTTTATTCTTACTCAAAGGAGATCGCATTTTTTACAGGAGTTCTTTTTGGTATTGTAGGAATTGCATATATTTACAACGGTATTCAATTTTTATTGATTAAAAAAACAGAGTGAAAACTTGAAAAAATATTTATCACCTTTAATTGCTGGATTTGGTGCGGGAGTTTTATCTATTGTCCCGGTAGCAAAAAGTTTTGGTTGTTGTCTAATAATTCCGGTAGCAGCATTTATTGCATTACTATTAGATCAAAAAGCGAATAATGATTATTCCAAAATTGAAATTAAAAAAGGATTAATTTTTGGATTATTAACTGGCTTATATGCTGCATTATTTGGAAGTGTGTTTGATTTCTTTATCACATTTGTAACAAAAAATAATGATCTTGTTGCAACTTATTCAGAGCTGCAAAAAGTTATTCACGACTTCCCAATCTCAGATGCATTAAAAGATGAAGTAATGATTATACTTGGAGGAGTTGTTGAATCTATTAAGACAACTGGATTTTCACTTATATATACATTCTCTGTATTAGCGAACAATATTATTCTTAACTCTATCTTTGGAATACTTGGTGGAATTATTGGTGCACAGATATTGAATTCACGCTCTCAGAAAAGATTAGGTTGAAACACTCATTCATATCAGTTTTACTACCTCAATCTAAACGGGAATGTAATAACCACAGTTTGCCCTGCTTGTTTTTGTCCTTTAGGTAATGGTTCAAATCTCCATTGCCGCAGTGAATTTATTGCTGCATTTTCTAATCTAGTGTCAGCTTTAATAAGTGGGAATATTCTACCTACAGTGCCGTCTGGCATAATCGTAAATCTAAGTTTTACATCAATTTCCTTTGATACTCCTTTTGGGTATGGTGGAAGTGTGTAACTGTAAATCTTTCGCATCCCCTTTCCACCAAAATCTATATCGAATCCAAACTTACCTGTACCTTCTCCTGTTTCTTCTCTTCCTTTTGCCTCTTTTTCCTTATCCGAGTCATTTTTATCAACCTTCTTAGTTTCCTCTTTCTTTGTTTCCTTTACAATTGGGGATACTTCGTTGGTTTCATCTACATTGACAGCTTTTGGTACCTCTACTTTTTTTTCAACCTTTTTCTTTTTTGGTAATTCTTTCTTCTTGCTTTTAGATACTGCCCCTGACGAACTTAACTTTCCAAAAGTTCCAAATCCAACCGTTACATATTCATCTGTATCATACTCAGGATTGAAACTAAATATCATAAGAATTAAAATTATGAATCCATGGATAGCAATAGAAATTGCGGCAGAACGATATTCAGATTGTTTCCAAAACATTAGTATGATTCTTTTTCAGTCTCGATCGTAAATTTATCTATGCCAACACCCTTAGCAGCATCAATTATCTTTATAACCAATTCTATATTCGTAGCTCTATCAGCTCGGATAATCACATTTTCTTCTGCAGCGGTTTGTTTAATACTTTCCAATTTTAATGCTATGGCATCCAAAGTAACTTCATCTTTTCCAACATAAATTTTACCCAATTCAGTAATAGATACTACTATCCTTGAGGGAACGGTCTGTTCGTTGTTAACTGCACCAGGTAATTTTACCTTTACTCCGGTTTGAATTACAAACTGTGATGTGAGTAGAAAGAAGATAAGTAGGAGCATTACTATATCAGTTAAGGATGAAAAGTGGAAAATACTCAGTGGTTTATTTTGCATTTCTAATTTCATTATTCCCTCTTCTAATCTTCTATTGGGAATGTTATTTTCTCTATCCCAGTACTTTCTTCAACAATATCAACAACATCGTTTGATACTATCTCCATATCCAATACAAGTTTATTGATGGAGTTAACCAAGTAATTATAAAAGGTATATGCAATTATTCCAACTGCCAACCCAAATGCAGTAGTTAATAATGCTTCCCATATACCACCAGCTAAATCACTGGGATTAGCCGAACCTTGAAGGTCTTCGATACGCATAAATGCAGAAATCATTCCGGTAACAGTTCCCAAGAAACCAAGTAAAGGCGCAACACCTGAAATAGTTGCTAATATCGACAAACCTTTTTCTAGTTTTGTAACCTCCTGTCTGCCTGCACTTTCAATTGCTTCCTTCACACGCTCATGACCAAAATGATATTTCTTTAATCCCTTCTTAACAATGTTTGCTGCTGGGGTTCTCTCTTCCATACAATAATTTAACGCACCCTCAACATCTTTCTTTTTGAGTAACCCGCGTATTCTTACCAGGAATTGAGGAATGTTGGATTTTGATTTCTTAATTACTAAATATCTATCAACAATTATAGTTAATGCAATAATAGAGGCGATGAAAATAAACAACATGATCCATCCGCCTTTTAGAACAATTGATAATAAACTCATATTTAATTCCTTAAAATATTTCTATAGATTTTTATAATTTATTCTGCTTTAAAAACTGTGCTGCTTCTTGTTTTGAATTAAAGTAGCCAATTCTTACTCTATTCCATGTACCATCTTTTGATTTTAAATATATCTGATATATGAAAGCATCAAATCCTTTCTTCTTTAATTTATTTACTTCGTGCTCTGCAATAGTTTTACTTTTCCAAGAGGAAATTTGAACTGAATATTTCACTCCATCGTAATAAATCCGATCGGTTATGCTAATGTCTCTTTCAATATCTCTATACAATCCAGTATATTCAGTTTTTTTAACTTCAGAAACTACTTCCTTTTTCACAGGTTGCTGTTCTTTCTGTTGTATGGTCTTCGTTTCTTCCCCCTTTAACAAGGTATCTTCTTTACTTGTTTCAATTGCAGCAGAACTATCTACAGCATTTGTATCAATTTGTCCTATCGGTTTTTCTGTTTGGTCAGTTGTAACATTATTATCTTTTTCAACATAAGACTGCACACGAGTTGGCGGCTCACTTGTGCCAGAAGTAAAATATATGATTGCTATAAGAAGAATAACAAAGATTGCCGCAAACGCTAAATAAATTAATCTCTTACTGCCTCTATCATCTGAATGAAACGAACTTTTGGTTTCATTATAAATTGTCTGATTATTTACTTTCTCATCCTCAACGGATTCTTTCTCTTTATTAATTAGATCATTTAGTTCATCAAATGGATTTTGATACTGTGATTCAGCTTTACTGTCCAACTCCTTTTCAAGTTCTGGATCAATAATTTTTTCATCTTCAATATGATCAGGTTCTTTCTCCCAATTACTTTGCGGAATTTCTTCATTCGTTGTTTGAGATTCATCTTCAACACTTTCTGTGCTTTCATCAGTTTGAGACAAAAGTTCTTCTTTTTGCTTTATAATATCATTTTCAAGAATTTCTGAGGTTAATTCATGCGATTCATCAATGTTGTGAGTTTCTGCAGCGCCTTTGTCCAATAATTCATATCCTTCAAGTATTACACCTGCAGCAATAATTTCATTTATGTTATCTTTTATTGATTCTTTTAATGCTTCTCCAGTTCTACCTGCTGTGCTATCGTCATCAGAATCAAATATTGTTGAAGGTTTATCGACACTTAAACTAAATACTGATTCATTAAAACCAGATGGCTCTATTTCATCAGATTCAATTTCGAGGGTTAAATAAAGGTTTTTCTCATCTCTCTGATCATCGCTTTGAATTGCTTTGTACAGGAGAATATTTTTGCTTTTATTTGATTGGTCTCTTTCAAGACGTGAAACAGGCTCAGCACGTAATTGGAAATATCCGATATCTTCCATTCTAATTGTCTGGCTAACATTAAGAACTTCCGATAATCGACTTAAGAAAATTTTAAACACCTGTTCAATATGTTCTTCATTCAAGCCAACCGCTTTTAATATTTTTTCTTTTAATAATTGCTTTTCCATAACTTAGTTTCCCTTATTAATAAAGAAATCACCAGTTGTATTCTATCCCAAAAATTATATCAAATGGTTTCTCACGGTAATTTTTATAGATATAATTATGTTTATTTATCAAATTATCTATTGTAGCAGTAAGAGCAAGTTCTTCTAAAAGATTATATCTCAAATAAAATGAGAGATTGAAATAATTTGGCAATTGAATTGTATTTGCCATATCAGCATAAATTCCATTAAAATAACTTAGTTTTAATCGTCCCAACAAATTATGAACAAAGCGATACGTATAGGAGATATCAGTTGTAAATGATGGGGTATACGTGATTCTTTTCCCACTGGAAGCTTTCACATTTTGCAATTCAATATCTGCAAAGAATTTACCGAGGCGATCAGCATCAAATATTAAGTTGAAAAATATGGCTGCTCTTGTCACATCATCTTGTATATTTACATCAAATATTCCGTCAACCAAATTATCTTCAAAATATAGATAGTTGCTGAACTTTTGAAATGCTACTCCGCCTTTAAGTTCAAAGACTTTGTTAAATTCGTATTTTATTGCACCAGTAATATCAGAAGATGTTTTTTGAAATACATTATCAACTGAGCCGGTTTTGTAAAATCTGTTCTGAGAGATAAAATTATTTACAGTAATAAATTTTGATTCACCTGAATATGAAGCAAATAACGTGACTTCCTTCTTGATATCGAATGAAAAATGAACGAATGGAGAAAAAAGACTATTTGAGCTTTGTTTTGAATAATGTAATCCTACCTTAAAAAAGAATACATTTGAACGGACAAACTCTACAAAAACATTTGTGCCAAAATAATTATATTTATTAATCAATCCGTTATTTTTCACTACTTCTTGATTGGCAGCAAAACCTTCTACTCCACCAGCAATAGCACCAAAATCATATCTGATAAATCCATTCCAATCGTATCTGCCCTCTTTAACATCATCTTTTGTTAATCGAACATTCTTTCCACTTATTTTCAGTCCATAGTTCAGTGTCTTTTGCAGTCTGTTTAAAAATGAAAGGTTGAAATTTGAAAAGTTATTTTCTCTTTCCTGTGTTGGGGAGATTGAACCATATAGTTTATAACTCTCTCTATAAAATGCTGCATCAAGATTAATAGCCAAACCATGAAATGGTAGATTCCGCTTATTAATAAAATAATTAAAATTGACTTTTCCACCCGATGTATTATAACCAGCATTTGGGATGTATTCCCTAATGTTAGAGCCCCATATATGTGTGTCAAATAAAAATTGACCGATACTTTTATTGAAATAGAAATCCCCAGTTGGAAGTGTTTGTGAACCAGCCCCAATTTTCACTAAGCCATTGTATCCATGCGGTTCATCATATAATTCAAGTTCTTTTTTTATTGGATTAGAGTAATCAGTTAGTGCAAAATCTTCAACATCATAACTTGGAGTTAGAAATTCTTCTGAAATTACTGGTATATAATTCGATTTATTTTTTTTCATTGTGGGAATTGAAACACTTTGGACACCAGTAATTACAAAATCTGGTAATTCTATACTTTGAGCATTAGTTGATGTTTCAATTGAAAACAATAAGAACATTATCAATATTAGTAAAATTAAATTCCTCATTTCAGTTCAATTCCATAATGATTAATAATTATCATTCTATAATTCATTTAATTTCTCTTTTGCTTCTTTACCATATTCATCATCTGGATGCCTTTTAGCCACGGCACGATACATTTCCCGTGCATTCTTTTTATCATCTATTTTAATATAGCAATCACCAAGTTTCAGCAATGATTTTATAAACCACTCATCATAAGATGCATAAACAGTTCTAACTCTTACCAGTGCTGAAATAGCTTCCTCATAGCTCCCTTGTTCATACAAAACAAACCCCAGATAGTATTGAGCTTCAGCGCCAATATCGTCAGATCTGTTTTGAGCAACTTCTCCAAATAATAATTCAGAATTTGAATATCGTTTTTCATTGAGTTCCATTTTGCCAAGTTCAATCTTCGATTTTGCCGAGAATAAAGTTTTGTCATAATACTTAATTATCTCGCTAAAGGAATTATATCCTGAATTTAAGTCACCGCTATTTAACTCAGCTACTCCTTTTAAGAATAATATTTCTTGGGCTCTATCTAATTTAGATATTTTTGGGAGTACTCCTGCATACAGTTGAATCTCTTGTGCAAAATTTTCCTGTTCCGAATAAATTTTTCCCAATTCAATAACTGCTTCAATTCCATATTCTGAACGTAAATGTTTTTCAACAACTTTTGAGAAATAGACAATAGAATTTGATGTATCTTCAATCATAGTATAACTTTTACCTACCCAATACATAGCTGTGGGAGTTAGGTTACTTTTAGGATAAAAATTTATCATTTCATTATAGCCGTCAATTGCTTTTTCATAATTTCCGTAACTATAATATATTTCCCCTTTTTTCATTAGAATTTTTGCACTGTTTTCGGTATGGGGATATTTAACGATGTAAGCATTTATCAAAGTGACAGCATTTTCAGGTTCATCTTTCGCTAAATAACTGTATTGGATTCCATTCATCGCATCATATACATAACGAGTTTTAGGATAATCAGCAATAATTTTCAAATAGTATGCTATTGATGAATCATATTCACCCATATTATAATATGAATCTCCAATTGAGTAAATAGCGATTGGCTTTATTGAAGATTTTGGATAAAGAGTTAACAGTTTTTTATAATTGTTCTGGGCAGTTTGGAAATCACCACGCTGAAAGTTAATCCATCCAATTAGATATTGAGCATCATCTTTATATCTTGATTTTGGATACTCATTTTGAAGCTGCTGCATTTTCTGAATAGCTTCATTAGATTCACCTGATTTAAAGAGTGATTGACCAAATTGATAAAGAGTATAATCATTTCTATAATTTACACCGTAAGAGTTAAATATTTTTCTATACTCAGCAGTAGCTTTTTCAAAATTTTTCATTCCAAAATAACAATCAGCTAACCTTAGTCTTGAATCTTTTGCATTTTTATCCTTAGGATATTTTGTCAGATATTCATTAAAATAATATGCGGCATTTGCAAAATCCTTCATATTGAAATATGAGTATGCTGAGCCATATAGAGAAAATCTATCTAAGTCATCACCTAAATGTTCTACTCTATAGTAATGACGCTGGGCAGCTACATAATTTCCCCTCTCAAAATATGTTTCCCCTAAATAGAAATTTACTTTTCGAGTTTCAAATCTTTGAGCGCTAACATTTAAATCGTTTAAGTTCGTTAAGGCATCATCATATTTTTTTGAATAGAATTGGGAAACCCCCAATCCTAATATTGCACGATTACTCATTTTCTTAGGAAGTAATGTTATTTTTAAAGTACGCTTAAAATATTTTTCTGCCTGAGAATAATTCTTATCTTTCAAGTTAATCTCACCTAATAATGTGAGAGATCTTCCCTTGATAATCTTATCTTTTGATTGTGATGCTACAATTAAGTTTCTTTCAGAGATTTTTGTTTCTTTACTGTTAAATTGAAGAATACTCAAACTTAATTTAACTGCATCCGCCATATCATCATTTGGGTATTCACTTAGAAACTGGTTGTATATTACAGTAGCAGAGTCAATCTGACCAAGATATCTTTTACACTCAGCACTCCAATAAATTGATTTAACTGTTATGCTATCTGCACTATCTTTAATTATAAGATCAGAAAACTGATCATAGGCTGTCTCATAATTCTGCTGCTGAAAATTTACCCATGCAATTCCAAATCTACTTTGTCGTTCCACATTAGAAGAGGTCGTTCGACTAAGAACATCCTTAAAAGCTTCTTCCGCTTGCTCATATTCCTGCAGCCTGAAATGTGCATTTGCCAACAGATAACCAGCTTCAACTTGCTGGTCCTCTGGTAACTTATTAATTAAAGGATCTGTAAGTTCAAGAATCGTCCTATCATATTCTTTTAAACTGAAATAGCATGCTCCAATTCTAAGCTGAGCATTTGGTGCTAATTCACTTTCTCGATGATATGCTAATAATTCATCATAGTAAGTGACAGCAGAGTTATAATTCTCTTTTAGCTCATAAATATAGGCAAGTGAGTAGATAGTGTAATCTATTTTATCTGCATTCCGATCATCTGATATTGCTTCAAGTAAAAATTCCTCACCTTCAATAAATTTATTTTCATTTACATAGGATTGCCCAATCCAATAATATGCAATACTGCTATATTCGTTTTTTGGATATTCATTGACAAGTCGTAGTAATTTCTCACGTGCTTTAAAATATTGATGCTTAGCAAAGTAGATTGTACCAAGAGTATAAATTGCATCAGGTAGATATGCTGAAAATTTATACTTACGAATAAAAAACTCTAATTCTTCAATCGCTCCGTCAATTAAATTCAGTTGAACTAAACACTTAGCAGAGTAATATTTTGAAGTGGCTACTAAATTTTGATCTGTATCATCCTTTTGAGTAACTTCTAAAAATAGATCTCTCGCTGCTGCATATTGTTCATCCTCATAGAACTGCAATGCTTGTGTATATGCAAAATCTGATTGCGAAAATATAGGTTTAAAAATTAGTAGAAGAATGATTCCAATTTGAAGAATATTTTTCATATAGTAATATGACTGTATTTATTGTAAATATCTATAATGATTATGCAATAGTATAATAAACTGTGAACATTTTTTAACTATTGATGAATATTTCAAGATGATCAGGCAAAAATAATGAAAAACTTCTAAAGTTGGTCTATTTTTATTATTATCACCTTGTTTGAATTATAAAATATTGATTCTAAATATCTTATAAAAACTCTGCAAACAGATTCAACATATATCATTACTCATTCAAAAATAATGAAAAGATGAATAAACTTAAAGTAGATTAGTCAGTAATAATTGTAAGTTTATATTTTTTATATTCTTAGCTTTTTAATATATTTGATTAAAGTTTTCAACAATTCAACATAAACTAGGAGAAAAAATGAAAAAATATTTGGTATTTGTTTCACTTACTTTAATCATACTTTTTACCACTACTACGCAAGCACAATTAATTAGGATTGGACTCGGTGGTGGTTATTCTAGTATAACAAGCAGTACGTCCATTTTTGACAATGGTTTTCACTATGGTGGAAAAGCTGTAGTCGGAATCCCTGTACTCCCCATTAACATTTCTGCTAATATATATAACAATTCGCTATCAAAAGAAGTTGCTGGAATTTCTCATGAGTCAAGTTTCCTATCTGTAGGATTAGGCGGCGAATTCACATTGTTGCCAGGACCGATAAAACCATATGCTGCTGCTGAATTACTATATACATCGGTTGGTGAAACAAAAATTGCAGATATTTCATACGGTGGTTCAGAGAGTAAATTTGGATTAGGATTGGGAGCCGGAGCTTACTTTACGCTTCTTCCGGTAATTGATCTTGATCTTTCAGCTCATTATAATATGAATACTCTGTTAAGTAGTGGTGATGGGTTAAATAGTGTTCATGTAAGATTAAATGTTCTATTTAGTATTTTTTAGTTTATAAAAAAAGCTCTCCCCCAAAATGGAGGAGAGCTTGATAAATCTCTATAGTTCAAAATTATTTTAAGTTTTTCAACTCATAATTAGCACTATTCTTATATTGCTTATCTTTAGCAGCAATTGTAAAATTCTCTTTAGCTTTTTCCTTGTTACCCAATCCCTTAAAAGCTAATCCCTTATAGTAATATGGAGCGCCTTTGGCAATTTTCTTTCTAACATTAATTGCTTTGTCAGCAGCTTGTAGGGCTTCGTCATATTTACCGAGTTCATTATAAATCTCTGCTAATGATAAATATGCAGCATCATATTCATAGTTTTTAGTTGCTTCAAGTAAATGACCAACAGCTTCCTCATAATTGCCATCTGCTTTAGATGCTTGACCAAGTTGTGTGTATGACAATCCAACATATTTTTGAATTTTCTTATTCTGTTTTGGATTATCGCTTTTTTCTATATACTTATTAAAATTATCGATGGCTTTACCATATTCCTTTAAAGAATAATATGTAGTTCCTAATCCGGTATATGACGATATAAAATTTGGATCAAGTTCTATACCTTTTAAAAGAGTTTGTTCAGCATCTTTAAACTTCCTTAATTTCTTTTGTGCAACACTTTTTTGATAATACATTTTTACATTAGGTTCAATTGCCAAAGCCTGATCATATTTTCCTAGTGCTTCATTATATTGCCCAGCTTTAACAAGACTGTTACCTTCATTATATAATTTAGCTGCATCAGGATTCATTTCAGCGCTTTGCCCAAAAATTGATATGCTTAAAGTAAATAATATCGTCAGAAAAATAGATCTAAATTTTGTCATTACTAATTCCTTATTTGTTATACAAAAATTTTGTGCGGAAGGCGGGACTTGAACCCGCATGCCCGTTAGAGCACTACCCCCTCAAGATAGCGTGTATACCAATTTCACCACTTCCGCAAAACGTAACTACAAAAATACATCTGTCTTGGAAAAAAATCAATATAATTTACTAACTTAAGAGAGAATATCCACTTTTGCTTTAACTATTTAATATGATAGGATGTTCCCAGATCAGTTTAGCTGTTGCCTTCTCCCTCTCTTACGTTTCCCCTGCTTAATTATCTCCTTCCGGATTTCGCTTCTGAATCTTTTTTCAAAAACAATTAATTCTGCTATCTCTTTTTCAGTAAATATTTCATTTAAAGATCTTATAAAATTGCTTCTTTCCATCATTAATTTTTCATCGGTTTTAATGAAATTATCAATATCCCCTTGATAATCAGATTCATTACCATTCTTTATTTTATTTTCAAGTTGCAAAATGAGAGAATCCTTTTTTTGCATTATCTCTCTCATATTTTCTTGATGTGCTTTTCTTCTTGAAAAGAATTTAAGCATAGTTTCCTCATCAAGCTGCAGAGTTTCAATTAACTTGATCTTTTCAAGTTCCTCTATTTTTCCCCCTAAGAAAGGAGGTCGCCCATCCTGCATAAATCCTTGAGAGAAAGTTATTTGAGAAGTGATAACTATTAAAAAAAATAAAAAAGTACTTAGTTTCATGTTTTTACCTATGATTTTTATTCAAAATTTCATTATAAATTTCTTCTTGTGAAGTATCGTCAAGTAAATTTAATATTTCAAATTCTATTGAAGATAAATATTGTTCATTGTTTTGTGAATTGTTAAGTAAATATGTAGTGTAATCAAATTCAATTTCTTCAT
>JBDLIN010000104.1:0-12350 GCA_039714835.1 Bacteroidota bacterium
TGGTCGACTTCAACTCCTCGAAGCACATGATTAACTTGAAAGATTTCCAGTTCCTTATCATCAAGTTTTGCCACCCAGCCTTTTGGATAAAATATTTCAGATAATACCAAAAACTGAGTTGAGTCTGTATCAATATTGAATTCTAAAGTGTTTGGAGTTTGTTTGATCAAAGTAATTGTTCCTTTTCCACTGTATGTTTTGTTTTCATCCGTGCTGACAATTAATGCCTCTGAAGATGGATCAAAGTTCGGCTCATTCATATACAGTACAACGTCTTCTTTTGTTGGAAAATGTTTAACCTTTTTCACAAACCATGCTTTGGATAAGGCATTAGGATTCGTGTAAAGTATTTCTTTCCTTTTGTTATCTGAAGTAACTATAGTAATTGAATCTGATGCCATTTGACTTGAGGAAATCACATATCTGCCTCCAAGCATATTTATCAAGTTCCAATTAATTTTATCAGTGGTATTTGCTTTGTATAAATTATGAGCAATCACATCTTGGATAATTTGCAGTTTAATAGCACTGTATCCACTTATTAATGGATAAAAATATGCATAGTGATTACTTGTAAATCCTTGTCCTATAACTATAGCACGTTCGTTAGGATCAGCATTAGTTAATACTTCGGTAATTGGAGTTTTTTTGAATACAGATTCTTCCAATTTCTGAGGATCATCTAACTGAATTATTTTATTTGCTTTATTGGATATTGAAAATATTTCTGCTACTGATATAATTAATATTAGAACAATAAATATTTCCAATTTTATTTTTTTCATAATGTAGGCAGCAGTTATTACTAGAGCTAATACAAGAAATATTAATAATTTTTGAGCATCAGCAACAAGAAATTCCTGACGTATTCCCTTAATAACATTCATTGTATTTGCATCATACCTTCCTGCTTCTGCGGGTATTGTATAAGCAAATGAATCACTAAAAAGTAGAATACCAACAGTAATTACTATAGCACTTCCAAATATTGTAGATATCCATTTTATGTCTTTTGTAGAATATTCTTTTATCAATCCCTTTAATCCATAACCGGATAGAATAAGAATAATGATAAAAGTGATATTTATAATCATCGCTGGTGCTCTGAATTTTGAGAAATAAGGCAAATAGTAAAAAAAGATTTTATACAGTTCGGGCAAATGCCTTCCAAAACTTAGTAGAAGTGAGAAAACGACGAAAACCACAAGAGCCATTACAAACTTATCTTTACGATAATATACAACACCAATAATCGCAAAGAGAAACAGAATCATTCCCATTGATGCATAATTCCCATTGAACGGTTTATCTCCCCAATAACCTGGTACTCGTTGACCTTTTAGTTGAGGATATTTATCACCATCGTAAACCTCTCCTTGCAAACCCCCATTATAACGAGGGATAAAGAAACTCATTATTTCTCTTGGTGAGAAGGACCATTGCGTAGCGTACTCAAAGCTTACACCACCACCTTCTGTTGCCGAACTTGCCTCTGCACCTAATTTTACTGGGTTTCCTCCCCTTGTTGAATACTCTGCGTATTCATTTGTAGTAAATAGGGGCTGAGCAGCGGTCATAAAAGTTAGAATTAGAGCAATTATAAATTTTATAAATAGATTTCCAGTTTCTTTATACTTTTTATTAACCAGCATTTTTATAGTTGGATATATATAAAGAACAAACAAAACGAGTATCCCATAAAAAACAATCTGAAAATGATGAGTTCTTACAAGCCATGAAAATGCGAAAGCAAACAATCCAGTACCTAACCAGTTCTTTTTATCAAATAAATAGCTGAAGCTTAAAAACACCCATGGGAGAGTCATTATTGCACGAAGCTTGGAGTTATGCCCTTCTCCAATTTGAGCCTGCCAGTCAGGTAACAGAATAAAAGCTAAGGATACAATTATTGCTACATACCAAGGAATTTTTTTATACTTAAGGAAAAAGAATAATCCAATCCCACCTAGAAAAATAGACCAAAATACCCAATATGAAATTCTTCCGATAAAGTTAAGAAAAGAATCGATATGAATCAATGTAGGTGATGATCTTGAATAAATTGGCTCACCTCCAAAAATTGATGGATTCCATAGAACAGTTTCACCTGTTTCTTTAGCCCACTCTACCCATCTATGAGTTTGACTAATTGATCCAAGCAAATCAGAACCTATCGGTCTGACACCATCAATTAACCATGGAAGAAAATAGTATAAAAGTGGAATTAACATAATTGTAACAGCAATTAAAACTGTTTGTTTTTCAGGAAGTATTTCAAATCTACTTGCAACTTCTGCTTTAGTCTGTACTTGAGGTTTGTGCTTTTTAGATTTACTCATAATGTCTGTCAACGCTTTTGTTTTTTAATTTAGTAATTCAATAATGCTTTAACAATTTTTTGACCAGCCTTACCATCACCATAATATTCACCTTGCTTGTCAAATGAATCTATTGCTGTTTACTTACAACCGCGGCTTTTATAAATTGTGGTCTTGCTCCAATAATTGAGACAATTTTCATATAATAGTTTCCTCAAATAAGTCTTTAAGTTTTTTTGTTAAAATTCTTCGGGAATATTTTTCTATAAAACTCCAAGATTTTCGATTATGTTCTAGTTTATTAAGTATTATTTCTATTTTAACTTAATAGCAACTTGATAAAAGTTATTAACCTCACCTATTAAAGAATAATTAATATAAAAAGATTCTATCCAATCTTTGAACGCTTTGTATTCATGAAGAGGAACATTAAACTCATCAAATATTATTATATCTCCTTTTTTTAGATACGGACTCAATGTGGACAACACAAATATTGTTGATGAATATAAATCAGCATCCATTAGTATTACTTTTCGGGTATCTGATTTGTAAGACTTAAGAAACTCATATAATGTTTTTTGAAAGATGCCCTGAAAAAATTTATGTCTTGTATCATTAATTATGGGTGGTTTATTTCCATTTGACATATCTCCCTTCTTAAAAGGACCCCAATCCTCTGGAAGACCATTAAAAGTATCAAAGCCAAAAAACCTTGAATTTTCATTTTTAATTCTCTCTAGCCACCATTTAAATGAGTGCCCTTTTGAAACACCAAATTCAAAATAATCAATTTCAGAATCATCTATTTCATTTTCTACAATAAAATTATATAAATCATATCTTTTATTATAGTCAAAATCTTTACTTGGGAAATTAGAATATTTCAATTCTTTTTGAACGGAAATCCACTTAGATAAAGTTGATAGATGTCCTAAAAATGAAAGTTTTTCCCCAGGTAAAATTTTATGTATACCAAATTTATAGAAATAGTATTTAAACCTTCGTATTTGTTTTGTTTTCATTTAATAAGTTCCTCAAATATATCTACAAGGATTTTTGTTAAATTTTTTCTAGAAAATTGTTTTACTTCAAATGTATAAGGTGATTTATTTTCTTTCCATTCTATGTACATCTGCTTCAATAATTTATACGCACCATTGTTATCATTATAATCTATCATATTTCCAGAATTGGATTTTAAAATTAACTCTTTGGCATCACCATCAATTGGACCAATACCAAAAATTGGGTTTTTTACTCCAAAATATTCAAAAAGTTTTCCAGTTAAAATACCCTTATTATTTGGAATATTATCAATAATTAGCAAAAGAACATTGGATTCCAACAACAATTTAATAGATTTATCGTGACTTAAATAACCTTTAAAAATATAATTGTCTTTTAGATTATAATTAAGAATTTCATTATCCAGTTTACTAGGAACCTTTCCAGCAAAAATAATTTTTATATTTAAATAGCCTTCTTCTTTTAATTTTTTTATAGCTGAGAATAGAGCATGAGGAATTTTTGTCTCAGAAATAATCCCTGTATAAGCAATAGTGAAAGAATTATTGTTTGATGAATTACTCTCAATTTTTATATCTGAGTCATCATACCCATTAGATATCACATCAACTTTCAACTTATCAATTTTACTACAAAGTATTTTTTTAATTTCATTGCTAACAGTAATAATTTTATCAGCACTTTGTAAGACTCGCTTTTCCATTTTAGATTCTAAGTAAACGGTTAATCGAGATCTCTTATTCGTTTGATAATGAATGAGTTCCATCCATGGATCTCGAAAATCAGCAATCCATTTAAGTCCGCTTTTATTTGATAAAACCTTTGCAATAATTTGAACTGTATGAGGAGGTGATGTGGAAAATATTAAATCAATATTCTCTTTTTCAATTATCCTTAATCCTTCTTTGACAGCATAATATTTCCATCCAATTTTTGCATCTGGAATAAATAGATTGAGCCTAACCCATTGGGCAATTTTTTCTTTAATTGTTTTATTTGTTTTCCCAATTAAAACATCATTTGAAATTTTTGAGTCTGATTTTTTGCCAGTAAATTTTTTATAAAGTTCAAATGGTTCAAGAGATTTAGTTTTATAAACTTTTATGTTTTGGGGAATATCATTCAGAAGAGTTTCATCATAAACAGGTGCATCTGGATTTTTCACTGTTAGTACAACTGGCTCCCATCCAAACTGAGGTAGATATTTAACAAATTTTAGTGCACGTTGCACTCCTGGTCCTCCAGCGGGAGGCCAATAATATGTTATAATTAATACTTTTTTCATTTTTCAAAACCGTAAAAATACAGTAACACAAAGTAATTATAAAAACTCGGTTTTAACGGTTTTCTTTTACTAATTCCATCATTCCTTTAACAAATTCATTCCACGAGTACTTTGCAGCTTCATTTTTTATATTTTGAACAAATTCTTCTTCTTTGTTTTCATCAAAGTATGTTAGTATTGCTTCAGCTAATTTTTGTGGATTTTCTTTCTCAACAAGATATCCAGTTTTACCATCCTCAATGACTTCTGGAAGTCCACCAACATTAGTTGAAATCATAGGTTTATCAAAATTATTTGCAATTTGAACGATACCACTTTGTGTTGCGGATTTATAAGGAAGTACAACTACATCACAAGCAGAAAAATAGTTTTTAACTTCATTTGTTGGAATAAAATCGCTGAAGAATTTCACTTCATTTTCAATGTTTAATTTCTTCGTTAGCTGTCTATATTTTTCTTCATTAGAATAAAATTCCCCAGCTACAACTAGTGTGAAATCTATTTTTTCCTTTAATAGATTGACTGCTTCAAGTAGAGTATCTAATCCTTTATATTCACGGATGAATCCGAAAAATAGTAAAACATTTTTAGCAGTGATCTTTAGTTTTTCTTTTGCAATACTTTTTTCAATTGGTTCACCAAAATTTGAATATACAGGATGGAAAAGTAATTTCTCTTTTGCTTCTGGATAAAGTGAAAACAAGTCCTCTTGAACGCTCTTAGACATTGTGATAAAATAATCAACAGAGTTGAAGAAATATTTTGTGAATAATTTATCACCCGGTTTTTTTTCGTGAGGAATTACATTATCACATATTACAAGAACTTTAGTTTTTTTATTCCTTTTAGCAATTTTGATAATTGTTCCAAAAGAGGGACCGAAAAATGGCATCCAATATTTAAATATTAATAGATCCGGAGCATCCTTTTTAATCTTTTTACCAATTTTTACCCAATTAAAAGGATTTATAGAATCTACTTCAACTGTAGAGGGAATCTCCTCGACAGAATCTCCACTTTCTAATTGAGTTTTCCCTGGGAAAAGAATAGATGGATATTGTCTGCTAAAAGTTACAACATTTACATCGTGTTCTTTATCAAGTTCTTTATATAATAATCCAGAAAAATGTGCAATACCCCCACGCAAAGGGTATGCTGTAGATAAAATGGTTATTTTCATTTTAGTAAAAGCTCATTTACTGAAGATAAAACTTTAGAAGGATACAGAAAATCCATACATTCATAATCATTATTTGAGCATTTTGCTGAGAAAAAACAATTACACTCCTTTTCAGGTTCAATAATTTTACCTAAACCGTATAATTCAAATTCATGTTTATTAAAAATGTTATTAAATAATACAATTTTTTTATTGAGTCCAAGTGTAATGTGCATTGCCATCGTAACAGCAGTAACAACAAGGTCAACTTGGTTAACTAAATTGATAAATGTTTTAAGTGGAAATGTTCCAAAGTACTTCCCACCAGATTGTTCAGAAAGTCTTTTGTTTTTTTCATCTTCCAGCTCACCACCAAGAAATATAACTTCATATCCTTGGGCAATTAGTTTTTTTGCTAGTTCAATCCAATATTTTTCTGGCCAAAGACGACTTGTCCATCTTCCACCACAACCGGTGTTAAGCCCAACTATCTTTTTTGAATAGTCAATTTCCCATTCTTTTGAATGATCATCAAATGAATCTAAAGTATACTTTTCACCTTGGAAATCTAAATCACATATCTCAAATATTTCTTCTAAATAATTTTTCTTGTTTTGTTGATTTAAATCATCAAATATCCCTGTTAAATATTTATGCTCAGCTAACTGATTAGTAGGAGTTGGGAAGCCATCCACTAAAGAAAAACCAAATTTTTTGTTTGCTTTAATTCTATTGAATAATGCACATGCTTCGTAATCTTTATCCAGATTTATAGCAATATCAAATTCAACTTCTTGAAGATAAATGGAAGAATTTAGATCTAACTTCAGAGTTAAATCTACTTCAGCAGGCACAATATCAGGAGTAAGAGTTAGCCAATAAAATTTTGCTGAAGGATTTTCTTTTTTTAAGCGGGAAAATAAGGGAGTGGTTCTAATTACATCACCAATAGCTCCTAACTTAATAATCAAAATTTTTTTATCAGTTTTATCGTAAAAACTACAGACTGAATTCCCAGATGTACAACGAACATTATGTGTTTTATTAAATTTGCACGGGATGTGACCTTTAAAATATCGGCAGTCAGTTTTTACATCAGAAATTAACAATAACCTCTCCCCTACTTCTTTTCTTTTATACTGTACTCACTATCATCATGAGTACTGTGAACCATAAATTCACCTAGAAGACCAACTGAAAAAAACTGAACACCAACAACGATAAGGAGCCCACCAAGCGCTAAAAGTGGTCGATTATATAGAGGTGTGCCATATATCCACCATTCATAAGATAGATAAGCACTTATTAAAAATCCTATTAAAAATGCGGTAGCACCCATAAATCCAAAAAGATGCATCGGTCGTTGGATATACCTAGTTGTAAATATCACAGTAAGTAAATCAACAAATCCCTTGAAGAATCTTGAAATACCAAATTTTGTACTTCCATATTTTCGGGGATGGTGTTTGACTACAATCTCAGTAATTTTAAATCCTTGCCAGCCAGCTAGCACTGGAACATATCGATGCAGCTCACCATATATATCAACATTTTTCACAACTTCGTTTCTATAGCCTTTTAATCCACAATTGAAATCATGAATTTTAATTCCACTCATTAACCTTGTGATGTAGTTAAAAAATTTAGAGGAATGTTTCTTTATGAATGGATCATGTCTTACTTTTTTCCAACCAGAAACCAGGTCATATCCTTCATTAAGTTTAGCTAATAAATTAATAATTTCCTCAGGGTCGTCCTGTAAATCTGCATCCATTGTTATAACCGCATCACCCGTCACATTTTTAAACCCAAGCTGTAATGCAGCGGATTTGCCATAATTTTTTCTGAAACTGATAAATCTGATTTTATTATCGGACCTTGCAAATTCCTTAATAATTTTTAATGAATCATCAGTACTTCCGTCATCAACAAACAAAATTTCATAATTAATATCTATTTTCTTTAAAGCATTCCTGATTTCAGAAATCAATGGTCTTAAAGATTCTTCTTCATTATATAAAGGAACAAGTACAGATACTTTCTTAAATGAAAATTTTTTCAAATTGTTTCTATTACGATTATAGTAGCGTTTTCCAGGGTGTCTATAATATTTTTTCTTGGGTTTTTCTGGACCTTTTGTTTCAGATCTCGAAATATTTTCGTTTGTCACTTATTTATCTATATTATTTATATTAAAAGTTAAAATTAATCTAATAAATGGCTAAAATCAATTTGAGCTTGGGTATTAATTGAGTCTTATAATTATCAAGAGATAAGAGTAATGGGAAGAATTGTCTACTGGGGTTTAATTAGAATAACTATTATGATCCTTTTACTATGGATCAGTTATGAATATTTCTATAATAGGTATTGGTGGATAATTGCAATTTTAGCCTTTTATATTTTTGTAATTCATCCATTAATTTCACAATACAAAATATTCAAAGAAGAAAATAGAGAAGTTATTGTTGATTCTCTGTGCTCAACTTGTAAACACTTTGATGAAACCGCAATTCTCTGTTTAAAATATGATAAACATCCTACCAATAATTTTACTCCTTGTGAAGGAATAGATTGGGAAGTAAAGTAACTCATCAGCCCTAATATAATTAAGATTTGAAGTCTGTTTTTCTTAGAATATTAACAAAGAATTCTATATGTTTCGACAATTAATTATTTAACTTCTAACAAAACGAGGAAAAAATGAAAAAAATACTATTATTCATTTTTATTTTCAGCATGTTCAATTTTACAATTGCACAAGAAGCGGATTCAACATTAAATAAGTGGACTCCTTCATTGATTGCTTCTCTAAATCTAAGTCAGATAGCTTTTCAAGATTGGACAAAGGGTGGTGAAGATGCATTTTCTTTCACTGCTGGTGTAGATTGGATAATGAATTATAAAGCTTCTAAGTGGTCTTTCAAAAACCAATTAAAAGGTGAATGGGGACAATCAAAGCAAGGTACTGATATAAAAAAGATAACTGTAAACAATGCATTTAATGAAACTGTGTTTTTTTATGATCCAGGCTGGATATTCAAACCATACGCAAGTAACTTGATTAGAACTCCGATAACTGATGGTTTTGACTATGGTATTCCTGATGTTGAGAAAGAGCAAATTGTTGCATTTTTCGATCCAGGTTATATAACACAAAGTATCGGTTTAGCTTATGATGAATCAGAAATAATAAAGACAAGATTGGGTGTTGCTTTTGAGGAAAGTTTCTCTAATAAATTTGCTGCTCAGTATACTGATGATGCAGAAACTGCTGAACTTGAAACATTTAAATATGAAACTGGTATCGAAAGTGTGACGGACCTAAACTTAACAATAGATGATAATGTTGTTTACAAAAGTAAGTTGAGATTATTTTCTGGGTTTAATCGTTTGGATGTTTGGGATGTTGCCTGGGATAATACCTTTACTGCAGAAGTAAACTCATGGTTGAATGTTAACTTATCATTTATTTTGATCCACAAAGTAAGTGAATCTTTAAGAACTCAGATGCAAGAAGCCCTTCAAGTGGGTATAGTTTATAATATTTACTAATTCAAATTTATGAAATACTTTTCCTGTTAGGCTTGCTTTTCGGTAAGTTTATCAGGGAAAGTAATTTATTCTTTTCCCTGACATTTTCATTATTAATTAATGAACTTTTCAATTCTATACATTCAAATATTTTTATTAACTTCATTGTTTCAATTAATCTAAAAAACAAATGACTGTCTCCAAAAAAACATCCTCCAATAAAACACTTGTAATCAAAGGAGCTCGACAGCACAATTTAAAAAACATTGATCTTGAGCTACCCAGAAATAAGTTTATAGTTGTTACAGGAGTTAGTGGTAGTGGAAAATCATCATTAGTTTTTGACACAATCTATGCTGAAGGTCAGCGTAGATATGTAGAATCTCTTTCTTCTTACGCTCGCCAATTCCTTGAAAGAATGAGTAAGCCTGATGTTGATTATATTTATGGTATAAGTCCTGCTGTGGCAATTGAGCAAAAGCGGGGTGCCAGAAATCCACGCTCAACAGTTGGTACGACAACCGAAATATATGATTATATGAGACTCTTATACGCAAAGGTTGGAAAAACCATTTGTTTTGATTGCGGGAAGGTTGTTAAAAAAGATTCGGTAAAAACAGTATCTGAATGGCTCGAGACACAAGAAGATGATACGAAATTTTATATTGGATTCCCCATTCACTCGCATGAAGGAAGAACAGTAAAAGATGAATTAGAGTTACTTAAAAAAAGAGGATTTTTCAGAGTCTTCAATAAAAATAAACTCCTTGATTTAAATGATTTGAAGTCTGTTCCAAGATCAAAGAAAAATTTATTTGTTGTTGTAGAAAGATTCAAAATTAGAAGTGGGAAAATGCGTGAGCTGCTTGCTGATTCAATTGAAGTTACATTTAAAGAAGGTGAAGGTCGACTTGCGGTTATAAATGTAGAGAATAGTTCTATTTCTAATTTTACACAGTTTTATGAATGCTGCGGAATTAGGTATGAGGAACCTGAACCAAGATTTTTCTCTTTTAATAATCCTTTTGGTGCTTGCCCAGTTTGTCAAGGTTTTGGCAGAACAATGGGATTTGATAATAATTTGATTATTCCTAATCCAAAATTAACTCTTTTAGAAGGAGCTATTGCACCATGGCGTACAGTTAAATTTTCTAAATATCTAAGAGATTTAGTAAGGATCGCTCCAGAATATAAAATCCCTTTGAATGTTCCATTTGAAAAATTAACACAAGCTCACGTTGATATAATTTTCAATGGTTGTAAAGGATTTGCAGGTATCAATAAATATTTTGCGAAACTTGAACAAAAAACATACAAAATGCATATCCGCATTTTATTAAGCAAATATCGTGGTTATACTACCTGTACTGCATGTAAAGGTTCTAGACTGCGACGTGAGGCATTGCAAATTAAAGTATCTGATCATTCGATTAACGATAATGTTGTTTTGTCAATATACAAGGCATTGGAATTTTTTAGCTCTATTCAATTGAGTGAATATGAAAGCCAAATAGCTGGCAAAGTATTGGAAGAAATAGTTAAGAGACTAACTTTTCTAAATGAAGTAGGGTTGGGTTACCTAACTTTAGATAGATTAAGCAGCACACTTTCCGGCGGTGAAACGCAAAGAATAAATCTTGCTACCTCATTAGGTTCAGCCCTTATGGGAACATTGTATGTTCTTGATGAACCAAGCATCGGATTGCATCCAAGAGATAATTCAAGACTTATAAAAATTTTAAAATCACTTAGAGATGTTGGAAATACAGTAATTGTAGTTGAACACGATTCTGAAATGATGAAAGAATCTGACATTATTGTTGATATGGGACCGAAAGCAGGGATACATGGAGGTGAAATAATTTTTCAGGGGGATTATAAATCTATTTTAAAAAATAATAATTCCATAACAGGAAAGTATTTGTCACAAAAACTTGAAATTCCTTTACCAACTGAACGAAATATTGAAAAGAGCAATAATATAAAAATCGTTGGTGCGTCTGAAAACAATTTAAAGAATATTGATGTAATAATTCCATTAAATAAATTTGTAGTTGTTACAGGAGTAAGTGGTTCTGGTAAGAGTACTCTTATCCACGAAATACTTTATAGTGGTATATCTAAAGCATTTGGAGGTAATCCTAAATCGATTGGGAAACACTTAGATATTATTGGGAAAAAATTCCTACACGAAATTGAAATTGTTGATCAATCTCCTATTGGAAAATCTCCAAGGTCTAATCCAATTAGTTATGTCAAGGGATATGAGCATATAAGAACACTTTTTGCCTCAACACCCCAATCTAAATCAAGAGGTTATAAACCTGGTTATTTTTCATTTAATGTACAAGGCGGAAGATGTGAAACATGTCAAGGTGATGGTTTTGTAAAAATTGAAATGCAGTTTCTGGCTGATCTATATTTAGAGTGCGAGGATTGCAGAGGAACAAGATTCAAAAAGGAAGTTAGAGAAGTAACATACCACGGTAAAAATATTGTTGAAGTACTGGATATGACCGTTGATGAAGCAGTTGAGTTTTTTGAAGGCCGAACAAAAATTCTAAGCTATCTTACAGTTCTTTCACAAGTTGGATTAGGCTATATTAAACTTGGACAACCATCTAATACCTTATCCGGTGGTGAAGCTCAAAGAATAAAGCTCGCAAAACATTTATCAGTACAGAAAGAAAAACATCATACACTATTCATTTTTGATGAACCAACCACAGGCTTGCATTTTCATGATATTGCAAAACTGCTAGACAGCTTTTACTTACTTCTCGAAAAGAATAACTCAGTAGTAATTATAGAACATAACCTTGATATAATTAAATGCGCTGATCATGTAATTGATCTTGGACCAGAAGCAGGAGATAAAGGAGGAGAATTAGTCGCCATAGGTACTCCTGAAGAGGTAGCTAAAAATCCAGACTCATATACTGGAAAATATTTAAAGGAATATTTAGCGTAGCTAATTTGCGAAATTCCCTCTGTGTCCTTAGCGATTTCTTTGCGTTCTCTGCGG
>JBDLIN010000105.1:0-12345 GCA_039714835.1 Bacteroidota bacterium
TATTGCTAAATGACAATCACTTTGTTAAATTAGCATTCTAAATTTTTGGTTTGCCGAAGTGGCGGAATTGGTAGACGCGCTTGACTCAAAATCAAGTATTCGCAAGGATGTGCCGGTTCGAGTCCGGCCTTCGGTACTATTAAAGGGAAGATTAATCTTCCCTTTTCTATTTTATGTTTTAACATTTACCCTCCGAAGTTTTTACGTAGGAGTGGTATTTTTTTTATATTAAAAAGTGCTTGGCCATAATTGAATATTTAGTTTCCGCAATCAAATAAGGAGTGTGATATGAAAAGATCATTATTAATACACGCAGCATTACTAATAAGTATACTTGTTTTCTCAGCTTGTGATGAAACGATAGAAAGAGTTAAGATTGGCAAAATAGCGCCAGACTTTGAATTAAAAGATCAAAATGGTATAACTCACATTTTAAGCAGCTATATTGGTAAGAGTAATGTTGTGCTATATTTCTATCCAAAAGATGATACTCCAGGTTGTACAAAAGAAGCTTGCAGTTTTAGAGATGATATATCAGCTTTTGATTCACTTAATACGGTAATTCTAGGTGTTAGTGTTGATGATATTGAGTCACATAAATTATTTGAGAATAAATATGAATTAAATTTTACTCTGCTCAGTGATCAAAACAAAGAGGTCTCAGAAAAATACAATGTCCTTTCTCCTAAAGGTAAAAGTAAGCGATACACTTTTATAATTGATAAGAAAGGTATTGTCAGAAGGATCTATGAAAAGGTTGATATTGGAATTCACTCAAAGGAAATAATTAATTACATTAAAACTATGTGACACGTCATCTGATTTTTTCAACTAGCTAGATTAGATTTTTGATTTAAGAAAGTGCGGTCATATTTATTTATATCATTTTGCCAGCTTATAATTAGTCATTTTATAAAAATTAAGGAGAAGTACTTCCTAAAATAAAAAAAACGAGGAGCACCAGCCATACTCCTCGCTTAATATTAAAATAGAAATTTAATGTGTGCTTAAAAATCTATTTTTTGTTAAAATATTTTTTCTTATTTTACTGATGCCATTTAATTATGGCAACCAACCAAGTTAGGAAGGTCCGCCCTCTACCTTTCTAGCTTTTACCTCGGGGAGTACTTTTGTACTCCCCATTTTTTTATATAAAAAAGATAAAGAAACTGATTTTCTTAACCAAATTATAGTAGTAAAGAAATCTTGCTGATTTGGCAAGTGTTGTTTTACAGTGTATACTATTTTTGAAGTTAAGTTGCTTAGTTAGAAATTTATTGATTTTTCAGATGGTAAATAATTCTTCATCATTTCAGCAAATTTTTCTGTCATTCCAACTATTTGCAGTAAGTAAATTGCGCCTATCTCAAAATGAATTTCTGATATCCCATCAAGTACTGCAGAAATTCCTTTTACCAATTCCTTATCCCCTACTTTAATTTCACCTTTAATAAGTGTAATCGAAAAAACTGCATCATCTCTCAGATGTTTTAAAAAAGGTAGAGATTGAATTGGGATAAAGCTTCCACTATCAAAGGCTCTTCCGATAAGTACGAAGGCACCTTCCTTTGGATTGTTATATAGGATAGAATATACCCTAGTACCTAGGATATAACCAATATCTACTGGGGAGAATTTGGTATCAGTATTAAAAAAGAAAGATGGTGAAACTTTTAATACTTCAGAAATTTTAAGGATGTCTTCATACTGTGGTTTCATCCTACCACTTAACAACTTTGATAATTTTGTTTCAGAAATGTCAGTCTGAATTGATACTTCTTTTTGGCTTTTTCCGGTAGCTGTTAGAATCTTTGCTAGTTGAGTAGAAAAATAATTTGAATCGTTGCTCATATGAATAATAGTTCCCTTTGTTCAAGAAGCTGATATAAATATATTTTTTTAAAGATAATGCATCCTATAATGCAAATCCACAAATTAAGATAGTAAATCCGAAAATAGATATCAAGGTAATTAATATGGTTCAAGAGTCTATGAATTCAAGAAAAGTCTTATATATCGATTTGGAATTATTCAGTAATAAAAAAATGAAGTGTGGAGTGAATGAATTTGTATAATTCAATTTTTGATCAATGGGGATTGCTAGTTTGGGATCCTCCTTTTATGCTATTAAAGGGAAGCTCGCACTTCCCTTTAATATTCACGTTTATTTACACTAATTATACTATCCTCTTTTTAACAGGATCCCATTCTACTCTTCTTTGTTCAACGTATGACTTATGAACCATCATAACAGAAACAGTATCTTGAAATGCCTTATCAATATTGCATCCGGTTTCTCCACCATTCCTAATCACATCAATCCATTCTTTAACATGAAGATGATTAATATCCATATTCTTACCTCCAATTGAAGTATCAATGAGACCACGTTCAGCATAATATTTCTCTGTTGCGGAGGATATTCCATCTATATCAAGCGCAGTTTCCGGGTATTGAATTATTGGGTCACTCGGATCAATAATACCATTTGTTATTTTGCTTTTATAACGTGGCGAATCATGATTTGCATATACTTTAAGTTTTCCACCTACTTCCATAGAAGCATCATTACCCATAAATACTCTGCCTCGTGATCGACTATTAGCTAAGGAAGCACTGTAGAGCATTGTAAATTCCCTATCCGGAAATTCTAAAACAGATTGAAAAGTATCGGGCATATCCCTTCCCTCTTTGTGGAAATAAATCCCACCGGAAGATGTCACAGATTTTGGAATTCCAAATCCTAATATTTGATTCATTGCATCAACTTCATGAGAAAATAGTTGACCTGCTAAACCAGTATCGTAATCAAACCATCTTGCCCAGCCATAATAACGTTCTAAACTAAATGGAATTTTAGGTGTGTTTCCTAGCCACTGATCCCAATCAATTGTTTGAGGTGATCCTGGTTTTAGATTTCCATTACTATCCAAATGTCTGATCCATGCTCCAGACTTAGAGTTTCTATTTGTTGAAGTTTCAACTAATGTAACTTTACCAAGGAGATTCTTATCAACTATTTCTTTTGCTCTTTTGAATGTTTCATTCTTACTATTTTGATGTCCAAGCTGGAATACTACTCCACTCTTTTTAACAGCATCAGTAACCTCGTACATCTCATCTTCTGTCAATGTCATAGCTTTCTCACAATAGACATGCTTACCCGCTTTAACTGCATCTATTGTCATATGTGCGTGGTGAAAGTCCGGTGTAGCTATAATGACAGCATCAATCTCTGGATTGGCAAGTAACTCTTGGTATCTTCTGTATCGTTTAACACCTTTAAAGTTTATAGATTCCCCGTTAGGCTGTATTCCGTTACTGGCAATATCTATTGCTCTTTCTGCATGAAGATCAAAAACATCGCAGACACCAACAACTTGCACATTTATCATGTCCTGATTATGAAATGTCTGCAGTCTTCGTTTGGCCCTTCTATCATTCCCCTTTGCCTTTTTATATAGATCATCATATGAATTTTTCTGCATAAATCCAGCAGCCTTTAACAGATCTGTTCCTCTACCTCCCGTACCGATGATACCTATTTTAACAACCTCACCAGGATTATAAGTTGATTGAATTTGCTTACTTGAAAGGTCACTAAGACCTAATTCTGTTTTAAGAGCTTTATTTTTTAATTTAGCGAGTGTTTTCTTCTTATAGAAATCATAAGCAAAAATCCCAAGGATTGGAGTAGTTGCAAGACCTTTTAAAATATCACGTCTATTTATCTTTTTCTCTGAATTTTGATCCATCTTCTCATTCTCAGCCATTTTTTTCACTCCTTACCTTACCCAATAATCCATCCACTCCAATTATGTAACTTGTCTGAAATAACATAACTATTATCAACCCTAGAAACTCTAATAAATTTCTATCAACAAATGTATATCCTTCTATAAATGGCGGATATGCAACATAATACAGTAATAACAACACTGCTCCACCAATAGCAGCATATCTTGAAACCAATCCAATTATTAATGCTAATCCGATTAGTATCTGTCCCCAAATGTTGAGGAAATCGGAGATTGCCAAAAGTGTCGGTGAATTTGCAATTAAAATAAATAAGTCGGAGAAAATCCAATTTGACTGTAATAAAAATCCAACTGCTGACCATGACGGATTAAATAATTTATTTACTCCTTCAAATAAAAAATGATATCCAATTATTAACCTTAATAATAAAAGTATATAGAACTGTGGTTTAGTATAATTACCCTTTACTTCACTCATTTAATCCTGATTCCTCCCAATAATTTTCTGTGGATATTCTGTTGTTGTTCCAAGATCGAGAATACGAATATTTCTCCACTTAACCTCTACACCACCAGTTTTCATCCCATGTACCTGAAGCGCTATAAATCCTTCACTTGTCATTGAATCTTCGAGATTAGCTGCCGGCACACCGTTTATCCAAGTGCGAATAGAACTGCCAATGGCTTCAATGTGATATTTATTCCATTCACCATGTTTAAATGCATTACGGGCTGCTTCATTATTTCTTAGATCATACAACCATCCGCGTCTTGCTTCATCATAAATTCCGGCACTCCATGCTCGGTCGGACGGATCTATTTCAATTTGATAACCATGCACTCTTCCATTTCTATATTCTTCTAAACTGTTGCTTCTTATCTGTATTCCGGAATTCATTCTATCATCAACTAAGAATTCTAATTCTAAAATAAAATTAGAGTATTTCTTTTTTGTACAAAGAAAACTATTTGGAGTATTTTCACGAGATACTCCCACGATCATTCCATCTTCTACTTTGTATTCTGCTTCTCCTCCTTTTTGTTCCCATCCATCTAAAGTTTTACCATCAAATGGATATTCCCATTCCACACCTCTTCCACCAGCAATAATAAAAAGGCTGGCGCTTACGAGCAAAAATGTAAATACTATTTTTTTCATTTGTTCTACAATCCTTATTTTTTACTTTATAAAATCATTATATTCTTCTTCTAATTGATCTTTGCTGCTTTTCTCATCAATAATTATTATTCGAAATGTAAATATAACATTTTCTCCAGGGTTAAGAGTAAGGTTCATTTCCTTTTCCCCTTTAGAAAATGTCTTTTGTCCAAGTGGATTAGCAGCAAAAAGACCATAACCACGTGCATGCCAATATGTTGGGTATCCCGCATTACTAGGAGAATCCATTATGACAATTGTTACATCATTTGAATCAATAGTCCCAGAAAGAGCAATCCATTTAGCTCTTTTACCCCAGACATCCATACCTTCAATACCTTCGCTGCTGAGGTACTGCCCAGTAACTCCGGTATTATCAAGTACCGGCACATCTGTTTTTTGTCCATGAACATCACTTAGTACGACCGGTTTATCACTAGGATGTTCAAGCTGTCGAGCTACTCTAATGCCTAACATTCCTTCTTTAGTATCGTTAAAATTAACTGATTCTTTCAAAGCAGTTAATGTGGTTATCCTATCAATAACTCTTTTACCATCATTCTCAGAAAATATAAATTCAGTATTTTCCTTCAGTATAACTTTTCCTTCAAAGTTTATCCAATTGCATGTTACTTCTAATCTACCGCTATTTTCTCCACTTTGAATAGTATCGATTTTTTCCAGACGTATAGTTCCCAACACTTCTGCCTTTTCTGGAGGCATGGCATCAGAGTTTCCCCAAAAATCAAGTCCATTTACATCACCGTAATTTAACCATGCACCTATGTGGTGCGGATGATCTGTTCTTTCACCCCCTCTTGGATTTAATGGATAACCTCGTGTAACAGTAACTCCCTTTGCAGAAACGAGAGGATAAAGAACTGGTTTTTTCAAGACACTTAATTTATCTGTATAGATAAATGAAGTGAATAACTCCCCATCTACCAGGACATCAACCTTTTGTTCACCCTTATTGTGAACCAAATCGATTTGACTTTTAACGTTAGCATTTTCTCTTACTGTACAATTGACTATAATTGTAAGAAGTAATAATACAATCATAATTTCTTTTAGCTTTTTCATTGTTAAAATTATTTTTCTCCTACAAATTCATTATACTCAGAATCTAGCTGCTCTTTCTTAGCTATACCGTCAAGCAGCAATATTCGATACTTAAAGACTACACTTTCTTCTGGTTTAAGAGATAAGTTTAATTCCTCTTTTCCTTCACTAAATATTTTTTGTCCAAGCGGATTAGCAGCAAAAAGACCGTAACCACGCGCATGCCAATATGTTGGATAACCAACATTGTTAGGTTCATCCATGATAACAACAGTTACATCTTTCGTATCAATAGTTCCGGAAAGAGCTACCCATTTTGCTCTTTTACCCCACACATCCATTCCCTCAATACCGTCACTGCTGAGATAATGTCCAGTAACTCCAGTATTATCCAAGACTGGAACATCGGTCTTTTTCCCATGAGCATCGCTCAGTGTTACAGGTTCATCACTTGGATGTTCAAGCTGCCTAGCCATTCTAATACCTATCATTCCTTCCTTATTATCCTTAAACAATACAGGCTCCTTTAACGCAGCGAGTTTTGTTATTCTATCAACAATTCTCTTTCCTTTATCTGCTGAAAAAATGAATTCAGTATTTTCTTCCAAAATTATTTCCCCTTCCGAGTTGACCCAATTACAAGTTACAGAGAGTTTCCCTTGATCTTTTCCACTTTCGATAACATTAATCTTGCTTAAACGAATTATACCCATCTCATGAGCTCTTTCTGGTGGAATAGCATCAGAGTTATTCCAGAAATCAAGTCCATTTACATCACCGTAATTTAACCATGCTCCAATGTGATGAGGATGATCAGTCCTTTCCTTAGGTCTTGGATTTAATGGATAACCACGTGTAACTGCAGCTCCGTTAGCCGAAATAAGTGGATAAAGAACTGGTTTCTTTAACATAGTTAATTCATCAGTATACAGAAATGATGTAAATAACTCTCCATCAACAAGCACATCAATCTTTTTCTGCTCTTCGTTTTGAACTACATCAATTTTGTTTTCCATTTTGTCTTCACTATTATTTGAACAATTTACAGCAAATATAAATAAGATGAATATTGCAGTAATTATTTTTACTTTTTTCATTCTTAACTCCTTAGACTCTTTAATTCATGTTTTATCAATCATTCGATGACACAACACCTTTGATTTATATACAACAAGATAGTTTTCGACAAATAATCGAAAATATAATTCTTGATATCAAGGATCACTTTTAACTACCTTAGGTAGTCCTTGCATACATAGCGTATACGTCACGGAATGGTCCGTGACGTCCCAGTTGCTTTCCGAAAACCAATTTGTAAGTAGTAGACTGTAACTTTCATTAGGTATTATTATCTACTATATGTATTTCTACCACCGAATGCTTGCCCGACGTTTTTCTGGCGGGGTCAGTGGCAACAATTTTTTTTATACGTTTTCCGGAACTTCAAATCCATCTCTATAATCACGGGTTAATAGCTTGTTTGCTTCTTCATCATCGATGAATGATTCATTTTTACCATCTAGTCTTAACTCTCTTCCTACAAGATAAGATACATTCGCAATCAAAGGCAATACTGTTGATTTATGTCCGGTTTCTATATCACAAGCTAAATCAGAACGTTTTCCACTTTTTATAGCAGTAATGAAATTTTCAAAAATTCCACCGCCGCTGCCACCGGTTAAATCAAGAGGATCATAGGAATCATCTGCTTCACCTGAAGTTGGACCAGCTTCATTTTTACGACCAAAGAATGTCTGCCAGTTACCTCCAGAATCAATCTGCATCCAGCCTTCTGTTCCAAGTACAATAGTACCAATTTTAACTGGTCTCGATTTTGTGGTTGACGAAATGGTACCATCACCAGTAACATTTATATCTGGTAAAAGCGTACCTTCAGGATTGGTGAACAAACCACGTGTTCCGAATTCTAAAAGTTTACCATCTTCATATTCAAAAAGTGATGTTTGTGTGTTTGGTGTTTCCTGTGCTGATTTATAAGCAAAATAACCACCATGCGATCTTACTTTTACTGGTAACTCATCTTTACCAAGCATCCATCTAGCAACATCAAATTGGTGAGGTCCTTGATTACCGGTATCTCCATTACCATAATCCCAATGCCAGTGCCAATTATAATGAAATCTATTTCTGTTGAACGGACGTGTTGGAGCAGGACCTAACCATAAATTATAATTTACGGATTTGAGATATTCTTTTGTATATGGAGTTTCGTAACTACCAGATTCTAAATTCATTCTAAATTTCTCTCCTGACTTCATTGGACCATCAGGATAAAGACCAATATCTGCACGAGGTTTGAAACAGAGTCCTCGGGTCATATATACATCACCAAGTTTTCCATCCTCAATAAATTTTAATGCTCTGTGCGCATTTACTTTCGCGCGTGTTTGGAATCCAACTTGCACAAGCACATTATATTTTCGAGAAGCTTCCACCATCTTACGTCCTTCCCAAACGTTATGAGACGATGGTTTTTCAACATAAACATGTTTACCGGCTTGTGCAGCCCAAATTGTTCCCAAAGCATGCCAGTGATTTGGTGTAGCCATTGCAACAGCATCAATATCCTTATCATCAAATACTTTCCTCATATCGGATTCAGTTTTTGGTCTATCTCCACTGATCTTTTCCGCTTCATCTAATCTTCTCTTAAATTGATGTTCATCAACATCTACTAAATATTTTAAATTTACATCTTCCATTGCTGCAAAACTATTGATATGGCTTCCTCCTCTACCTCTAACTCCAATTACAGCCATATTAATTTTATCATTTGCTCCAAGTATTTTGGCGTATGATTTTGCACTTGTTGACATTAATACAGTTCCAGCAGCTAAGCCTACAGAACCTTTTTTTACAAATTCTCTTCTTGAAATTTCTTTAGCCATTTTCTTTCCCTTTTATTTACTTGAAAATTATTTAATAAAACTAGTCTAAAACTTTTATCTTAATATTTCTATACCAGCAATCATCATTATGATCTTGAAGAATTACGTGCGCATCCTTATGAACATTAAATTTTTCATGTTTGTGATATTTACTTTTTTGAAAGAGTGAATCGAACTCTTGAGTATCAGTATCTGTCTCAATTACCTTTTTCCCATTTAACCAATGCTCAATGTGGTTATCTTTATAAACTATTCTTGCACCATTGAATTCCCCAACTGGTTTAAGATTTTTATTCTTTGCTTCAATTAGATCGTAAAGTGAACTTGCTCTATGTGTTGGATTACCATTATCAGGGTGTACTTCATCATCTAATACTTGATACTCATATCCTAAAGCGCTGGTAGATCCATTATCAATTGAATATTGTTCATCAACATTATATTTTACTCCGCTATTACCTTTTGTACTGATTTTCCATTCAAACTTCAGTTCAAAATTTTTATAAGTTTCATTTGAAATAAGATCACCGCCTTTTAAAGGTTGTCCATCTGCAATTGTTGGAACATCACCGCTGGCTATTTTCCTGATCGTACCATTTTCAATTTCCCAATGTCCTTCCGGGACTCCTTCAATACCAATTCCTCGCCAGCCATCAAATGACTTGCCATCAAACAGTAATTTCCATCCATCAGTGACTTCATGTTTTGTCAATTCATTATTAACAATTGGTTCTTCGACTTTATCTTTACTATTTCCACAGCTAATAATTATAACTAATGATAATAAACTTAGTATAGCATATTGAATAATTTTCACTATTGTTACCTCCAATTTATTTTTTAATTTCAAAACTATCACGAATATTTCCTTCAGAATTGAATGCTTCAAATGTTAACTTATTTCCATCTATATTTATTTTTTGATAGAGTAATTCGCCACCGAATCTCTTTTGGACAAAATCTCGTTCTGGCATATTTTTATTTCTATTTGGTACAGCTATAGAGATTAAATATACTGTGCCTTCTGAAGGATCAGAAACTGGTTCTTGATTGTACATAGGTTTTGATCTCATATAGTAATGTACATGCCCGCTAAAAACAATATCAACATGATATTTATCAAACAATGTCCCCCACTCTTTTCTTATAAGCGGATAATCCTCTTCGTATGAATATGGCGGGAAATGCAACATAGCAAATTTCCATACTGCATTACTCTCCTTCAACTCTTTTTCGATCCAAGAAGTTTGTTCTTCAATCGGTTGAGTTGAAGCAAGCATTAAAAACAATGCGTTTCCGTATTCAAAACTGTAAGTATATTCTGGCGGTAAACTTTCAGGACCATTTTGAGGCAGATCAAATAAGTCAGCATACATCCAAGCACCTAAACCATTTTGATCATCATGGTTCCCCAATGTTGACATTAATGGTCTATTCTTTATCACATCCGATGAATATTCAAATAGTTTATCCCAATCATTCCTATGAAGACCGGTGCTTACCAGATCTCCACCAATTGAATAAAATGAAGCATCAGGGTATCTTTTATATGCATCATTAATTAATTCCCCCCAATGAGGTGATTTATGTGTATCGCCGAAATAAATAAATGAGAATGGCTCTGAAGTATTTGGAGCGGTTTTAAATTCTGCAGTGTCGCTCCAGATATCAGTTTCAGGATCACCAACTAAATAATTATAAGAAGTATTGACTTCTAAGTTTTCAATTAATGCTGTATAACGATTGATATATCTGTCATTCTGCAGCATTCTATCTTCCATAATCTTTATTTTACTCTCTACTTGAGAAAATTTATCATTGTCCTCTTCTTTCTTCCAATATCTAATAATCCCATTACTAACACTCGTGTTTGTCCGCCATTGAATTGACTGAGTTGTTTTGGGATCCTTGCTCCATGTTAGCATTATTTGATCTGGTTCATTAGTTGAAGGGAATTTAGTTTCTCGGAAGGCACCAATTAAATGAGCCTCTCTAGCTCTTCCGCGAATAGTTGTTAAGATCTTTCCACCCTTCAATTGTTCCGGTACTTCCGTTAATACAAGCTCGTCCCAGTCATGATAAGTGAATGCACCAACCTCCATTGTTGCAACGAATTGATTTTCCGGAAAAAAGTTACTGAGAATTAATTCTTTTGATTTATCAACTGGCTGCACTGAAACAAAATAGTGTCTGCCATATCCATCAAATCCGTTAATCCCTAATCCAACTCTTCCAGCAGGAAATTCTTTCTGCCATACTTCGAAAGTGTTGAGTTCATTTTTGACTACTAAATCTGTTTTATGAAAACCATAATCATCTAACCAAAACGGAATTATTGCTTGTCCCTTTTCTCTCATAACTGATACAACAGTAGGAGTGTTTACATTAAACATCCAATATTTAGTAGCTAAAATATGCAATTCATTTTTGTTAAAAAGATTTAAGACTTTATCGTTTGTAAGACTGTTAAGTTCTTCCTTACTCAGGTTATTATAGAGTTGCGTAACAGTTTTATCAATTACATTTTTTACAGTTTTGGGATTTTCACTGCAGAAAAAAAACAGAAAAGCAAGAGTTAGGAGTGATATTTTAACTTTAATTCTTAACATGATTATTCCATTTTATTTACTAAATTAAGTCAATTATTTGTTAAAAACAAACGTTTTCCTTTTGTGTTTTCATAGGAACGCAGATTTTTATGATTATTAAGATTAGTTATGATAAAGCATTATAATAAGACTTGGAAAGCAGACACAAACTACAAAGTAATTATCTTTCAGTTCTAAATAAAAATCCGAACTTTATTCAAAGTCGGGTTTACTTATAAACACTCTTTTTTTTAAACAATATTATTTTACTATTGTACTAACTCAAATTCTGCATCTAATTTTATATCTCTTGAAGAATTTCCAATCATTAACTTAAATTTTCCAGGTTCAGCTTTCCAATCACTACTTTGAACATCATAATATGCAAGATCATCTTTATTAATTTCAAAAGAGACTGTTTTTTCCTCCCCCGGTTCAAGTTCTACCCTTATGAAATCTTTCAGAGATTTATATTCTCTATCAATGGATGATTCAACATCATGAATATAAAGCTGCACAACTTCAGCCCCGACCACATCACCAGTATTACTAACTTTACAACTTACTTCTATTGTTTCATCGAGATTAATTTTTTCCTTATTTAATTCAATATCAGAAAGTTTAAATGTTGTATAAGATAGTCCAAAACCAAACGGAAATAAGGGCTCAATACCCTTTGTATCATAGTGACGATAACCAACATAAATACCTTCGTCATAAGTAAGTTCTGAGTTTTCACCGGGATAATATGAATAAGCAGGATTATCTTCATAATACTTTGGAAATGTTACAGGCAGTTTGCCTGATGGATTTACATCACCAAACAGAATATCTGCAACTGCATTCCCCTCTTCTTGTCCTGGATAAAA
>JBDLIN010000106.1:0-12335 GCA_039714835.1 Bacteroidota bacterium
AAAATGGTTACTTTGGATATAGATCATCCTGATATTGAAGAATTTGTAAATTGGAAAGTAGTTGAAGAGCAGAAAGTAGCATCCATTGTTGCCGGTTCTCAATTATGCAATCTTCATCTTAATAGAATTATATCTGCATGTTTCAGAGAACATCCTGAAAATGATAGATTCAACAAAAATGTTAATAAACACTTAAAGGAAGCAGTAAGGGAAGCTCGTAAAGTAAAGGTTGCAGAAAATTATATTGAAAGAGTAATTCATCTTGCAAAATTAGGTTTTAAATCTATTGAATTTCCTGAATATAATACTGATTGGAATTCAGAAGCTTATGCAACTGTGTCCGGACAAAATTCAAATAATTCTGTGAGAGTTACTAATAGTTTTATGTCTGCAGTTCTTAATGATGGGGATTGGAATTTAATTGGTAGAAAAGAGAAAAAGAACGCAGCTATGGAAGATAGAAAACCTGAGTCGATGAAAACTATTAAAGCACGAGACTTATGGGACGACATAGGATTTGCAGCATGGTCATCAGCTGACCCTGGTCTTCAGTATCATACAACAATCAATGAATGGCATACAGCAAAAAATAGTGGTGAGATCAAAGCTTCAAATCCTTGCAGTGAATATATGTTTCTTGATGATACAGCTTGTAACCTTGCTTCAATGAATTTGGTAAAATTCTATGATGATGAAAAAGAAGAGTTTAAGATTAAAGATTTCAGGCACTCATCACATTTATTAACTATCGTTTTAGAAATCAGTGTTATGATGGCCCAATATCCAAGTAAAGAAGTTGCTCAAAACAGTTATGATTTCAGAACGCTTGGATTAGGTTATGCAAATCTTGGATCACTGTTGATGAGACAAGGTATACCGTATGATAGCAAAGAGGCCCTGGCGATTACTGGGGCAATTACAGCAATTATGCATATGACCTCTTATGCTACTTCTGCAAAAATGGCGAATGGACTGGGATCATTTGATAAGTATGAAATGAATAAAGAAAATATGTTGAGAGTCGTTCATAATCACAAACGTGCAGCTTATAATGTGCCCAGAGAAGAATACGAAGGATTAACTATTTATCCCAAAGGGATTAATCCAAAATATTGTCCGTCTGATTTATTGGAAGCTGCCAGAGAAGATGCTGACAAGGCATTAGATTTAGGTACTAAGTATGGCTTTAGAAATGCACAAGTTACAGTTCTTGCACCAACCGGCACTATTGGTCTTGTTATGGATTGTGATACAACAGGAATTGAACCAGATTTTGCTTTGGTTAAATTTAAAAAACTTGCCGGAGGTGGTTATTTTAAAATTATAAACCAATCTATTCCACCTGCACTTAATAAATTAGGTTATAATCGAGAACAAATTAAAGAAATAGAAAAATATGCAAAAGGTGCAGGAAGTATAGTTGGTTGTCCAGTAATTAATCATGAATCTCTAAAATCGAAAGGATTTAATGAAGAATTATTAGCAAAGATTGAAGGTATGCTTCCATCAGTTTTTGAGATTGGTTTTGCTTTTAATCGACACACATTAGGTGATGAATTCTGTAAAAACAAATTAAATCTAACAGAAAAGCAATTAAACGATTTTGAATTCAGTATCCTAGAATATTTAGGTTTTACTAAATCTGAAATATCTGCAGCAAATGATTATGTATGCGGTACAATGACAATTGAAGGAGCTCCATTCTTAAAGCAAGAGGATTATCCAGTTTTTGATTGCGCAAACAAGTGCGGGAAAAATGGGACTAGGTTTATTGCACCTGATGGACACATAAATATGATGGCTTCAGCTCAACCTTTTATTTCAGGTGCGATTTCAAAAACAATTAACTTTACTAATGAAGTTGGAATTGAAGACATTAAAGAAGCATATACAAAATCATGGCAAATGGGAATTAAAGCTCAAGCTCTGTATAGAGATGGCTCCAAGCTCTCGCAACCCTTGAATACAGTTGTGGATGAAGAGATAGTTGAAGAAATTATTGAAGCAAAAGAAAAAGTAGATATTGTTAGAGTTGCTGAGAGGATAGTACATAGATATATTGCAAAACGGAGAAGATTACCTGACAGAAGAGAAGGGTATACTCAAAAGGTGAAAATAAATGGACAGTCCGTTTATGTAAGAACCGGTGAATATGATAATGGTGAACTTGGTGAGATCTTTATAGATATGGCAAAAGAAGGTGCAGCATATAGAAGTCTTCTGAATAATTTTGCAATTGCTATATCATTAGGATTGCAGCATGGTGTTCCACTGGAAGAGTTTGTAGATGCATTTATTTTTACTAGATTTGAACCAAGCGGACCAGTTTCTGGCCACAAGAGAATTAAAATGTCTACTTCAGTAATTGATTACATCTTCAGAGAACTAGCTGTCACATATTTAGGAAGGGAAGATCTTGCACATGTGAATGAAGAGGAAGCTGCAAAAACTAGTAGCGACCATTTAAGAATAGTTGAACCTGAATTTGAAGATGAGGAAGTGATAAGTGAAAGGACTATCATTCTAGATAAAGGAACTATACCCGCTGATAAACCAGAACCTGTTGTTGTTGATAAACCAGACAAAGAGATGAATCAAGCAAAGAGTAATGCATATATTATACAAAGGGAGAGGCAGAAAGCTCAAGAGAGAGGATATACTGGAGATATATGCCCTGAATGCGGTAGTATGACAATGGTGAGGAATGGTACCTGTCTTAAGTGTAACACATGTGGTTCTACAACCGGGTGTAGTTGATTTATATAAATCAATATTTTTGTGAGGGGGATTTTTATCCCCCTTTTTCTTTTGTTTGAAATTGATTTTTACTCATTAAAACAATAAATTCTTTTCTTAATTTTTTTGAAATGATAGCTTCAAATGTACAAATAGTTAAATCTGAAATTGAAGATATTTGTAATAATTGTGGTAGAAAGTTTGATGAAATCACAATTATTGCAGTCTCAAAAACAAAACCTTTAGATGCTATCAAAGAAGCATATAAGGCTGGCATCACTGATTTTGGAGAAAACAAAGCTCAAGAGTTAAGAGACAAAAGTAAAATAATTCAATCTGATTTCAATTGGCATTTTGTTGGCCATTTGCAGACAAATAAAGTCAAGTATGTAATCAACTCAGCAGAGTATATTCATTCAGTTGATTCAGTAAAATTGGCTGAAGAAATAAATAATAAAGCCATTTCAAATAATAAAATTCAGAAAATACTGATTGAGGTAAATACTTCTGGAGAAGATTCAAAATTTGGGATAAGAGATTTTGAAAGTGCCTCTCAAATTATTGATGCATGCAGTAAATTAGAAAATATCAGAATAAAAGGTCTAATGACGATGGCTCCTTTTACAGATGACGAAAAAATTATCAGAACTTGCTTTTCAAGACTACGAGAAATGAAAGAAAAACTAAATATAATAAATAACCAGATCATAGAACTATCTATGGGAATGACGAACGATTATAAAATTGCCATTGAAGAAGGATCAACTATACTAAGAATTGGCACTGCAATTTTTGGTCAAAGAGATAGTTCAAAAGGTTGGAGGGGAATATGAAATTCAGTCCTTTCAGTATTAAAGCCCAAGAGTTTTCAAAATCTGTTTATGGATATGATAAAGACGAAGTTAGAATATTTTTAGAATCATTATCTAGTGAATATGAAACTCTTCAATCAGAAAATGAAAGATTGATTTCGGAGATTGATAAAAATTCAAACGAAATTTCTGAGTTTAAGAAATTAGAAAAATCGCTTCAAAGCACTTTGCTAAATGCACAAGAATCAACTAGTAGATCTGTTGAGTCTGCTAAGAAACAAAATCAATTGATTATTAAGGAAGGAGAAATAAAGGCAAATCAGATTGTTGAGAAAGCCAAAAATGAGGCTGATCTGATTAGGAGCTCTGTTCTTAAATTAAAGGAAGAGAAAAATTTACTAATTGCCAGATTAAAAGCAATGATAGAAACACAGTCGAGTATTTTAGATATGGGAGTTAATTCTATAGATAGTAAAAATCCAGTAATCGAAAACAAAAGTGATAGAAATAAATCAAACATTGACGAAGATGATGTTTTGGAGCAACTTTTATGAGTGAATTATTGGACATGATTAACGAAACTCTTAAAGTAATAAGATCTAAGTCTGATAAGCAATACGAAGTTGGTATTATTCTCGGTACAGGTTTAGGAGGATTGGTTAGTGAAATTGAAATTGAACATGAGATAGAGTATTCTCAACTTCCGCATTTCCCTTTGTCTACTGTTGAATCACATAGTGGAAAATTGATTTTTGGAACACTAGGTGGTAAAAATGTTGTTGCAATGCAAGGTCGTTTTCACTACTATGAAGGTTATACGATGAAGCAAATAACCTACCCGGTAAGAGTTATGAAGAAACTTGGAGTTGAAACTCTACTTGCTTCGAATGCATGCGGTGGAATGAATCCCTTATACAGAAGAGGAGATGTTATGATAATGGTTGATCATATTAATCTTCTTGGTGATAATCCCCTCATTGGAAAGAATGAAGATGAACTGGGTCCACGCTTCCCAGATATGAGTGAACCATATAATTATGAACTAATTGAATTAGCAGAACAGGTTGCTTTAGAAAATAAGATCAAGATTCAAAAAGGTGTTTATGTTGCTGTTCCTGGTCCAAATCTTGAAACACGTGCAGAGTATAGATTTCTAAGAACTATTGGTGCAGATGTTGTGGGAATGTCAACCATTCCAGAAAATATTGTGGCAAACCATATGGGAATGAAAGTATTAGGATTTAGCATAATAACCGATGAGTGTTTCCCTGAATCTCTTCAGAAGGTGGATGTTCAAGAAATTATTGCTACCGCAATGAGTGCCGAACCAAAAATGACCTTAATTATGAAGGAGGTTATAAAAAAACTATGATGGAAAGAAAAAACGTATATTATTCACTTCCGGTATTAATTGCAATAATATTATTTGCATCGAATTTTTTAAGTACCGATATATTTGACAATTCAACTCATAGCTTTACAGTTTGGTTTGTACTTTCAATTTTTACATTTGCTTGTGGATGGCTGATTGATCGAACACTTGGCTGGAACTATGGAGGTAAGTTAGTTTTTGCTCTTATTGTAGCTTCTGTTATAATAAGCAATTTTATGATCGGTATATTCGGAAATTACTTTGGTGTAAATAATCTGCTAACAGAAAATTTAATCCTTTATTCCTTACGAAATATTGTTTTAGGGTCAATGGCATTTTTTGGAATGGCTGTTTCTGAAGTGGCTCACCTTCGTTTTGGTTTTATAGAAACTGAAGGAGAAGAAACTAAAGAAGAAGTAAAAACATATAAACCTGACGAACAGGCAGATCTAATTTTGAAAGAGGCTAAGATAAAAGCTGATCAAATGATATTTGATGCTGAAAAGAAATTTGAAGAAATATCTCAACGCAAAAAACAGGTTGAGACTCAACTTAAAGAATTTATTCAGGTTGAGAGAGATATTATTCACAGATATGAAACTGAAGATAAATAAATACTAAAAATATAGAAACAAAGAGAAGAGATGTATAAGCAGTACGAAGGAAAAATCAATTATCCCAATGTTGAAGAAGAAGTTCAAAAATTCTGGGAAGAAAATAAAATTTTTGAAAAGAGTATTTCATCGAGAACCGATTCTAAACCGTTCACATTTTATGAAGGACCTCCAACAGCAAACGGAAAGCCTGGTATTCATCACGTTATAGCTAGAACACTTAAAGATTTGGTCTGTCGCTATAAAACTTTAAAAGGATTCGAAGTTAATAGAAAAGCCGGCTGGGATACACATGGTTTACCAGTAGAAATTGAGGTTGAAAAACACTTAGGTATAAAAAATAAAAGTGAAATACCAGAATTTGGTGTAGCTAAATATAATGCAGAGTGTAGAACCTCTGTATTTACTTATAAGGATCTTTGGGAAAAAATGACTGCCCGTATGGGTTACTGGATTGATCTTGAAGATGCTTATGTCACATGTGAGAATGACTATATTGAATCTGTGTGGTGGGCATTATCTGAACTATTCAAAAAAGATCTGATCTATAAAGATTATAAGATCGTTCCTCAGTGTCCTAGATCAGAAACTGTTTTGTCTTCGCATGAATTAGCCCTCGGATATAAAGACACAAAAGATCCATCAGTTTATGTATTGATGAAATTGTTGGATTCTGATTTAACTAAAGATGGTGACACATTCTTCTTAGTTTGGACAACTACTCCATGGACATTGATCTCAAACGTTGCTTTAGCTGTTGGGCCTGATGTGGATTATGTGAAAGTTAAAACTGATGATAAATTTCTCATATTAGCTAAAGAGCGTTTGTCAGTACTTAAAAATGATTATGAGGTTATAGAAAACTATAAAGGTAAAGATCTTTCTGGTCAATCCTATTATCAACTATTTGATTATTGTACTACAAATAAAAAGGGTTTTTATGTTGTAGAAGCTGACTTTGTTAGTACTGGAGATGGTTCAGGAATTGTCCACATTGCCCCAGCATTTGGTGCTGATGACTATGAATTATCTAAGAAATATAATCTTCCGTTTTTGCAGCCAGTTACTGGTGGTGGCAAATTCACAGCTGAAGTATTTGATTTTGAAGGTCAATTTGTAAAAGATGCTGACATTGAGATAATTATGAAATTGAAAGAGAGTGGACAACTATACAAAAAAGAGACTATAGTTCACTCCTATCCATTCAGCTGGCGATTTGATGATGTGCCGGTTATCTATTATGCAAGAGAATCATGGTTTATTAGGACTACATCTGTTTCAGATAGAATGGTGGAATTAAACAAGCAGATAAATTGGCAGCCTCCTGAAGTTGGAAGCGGTAGATTTGGTAATTGGCTTGAAGACAATAAAGATTGGGCACTTTCGCGGGATAGATTTTGGGCAACACCATTACCTATATGGATCAATGAAGATAATGAAATGTTTGCTGTAGGTAGTATTGAAGAATTGAAAAAGGGATATGTGGAACGAGATGGTAAAAGAATTCCTGTCTCTGAGTTAAGTGATGAGGAAATTGATCTTCACAAGCCATTTGTTGATGAAGTTAAATTTGAGAAGGATGGTAAAGTATTTAAGAGAACACCAGAACTAATTGATGTTTGGTTCGATTCCGGTTGTATGCCCTTTGCTCAATATCACTATCCATTTGAAAACAAAGAATTATTTGAAAATAATTATCCAAGTGATTTCATTTGCGAGGGAATTGATCAAACCAGAGGATGGTTCTACACGATGCATGCAATAGGAACTATGCTGTTTGATAGTGTAAGTTATAAGAATCTTATTGTTAATGAGATGATTCTGGATAAGAATGGTTTAAAAATGTCCAAGACAAAGGGCAATACAGTTGATCCATTTTCTCTATTAGAAAAATATGGTGCCGATGTTACTCGATGGTATCTAGTTACGACTTCACCTCCATGGAAACCAACTCTTTTTGATGAAGAGGGGATTGTTGAAGTACAGCGTAAATTTTTTGGTACATTGTCCAACACTTATTCCTTCTTTGCTTTATACGCTAATATTGATAAAGTTGATTTGTCAAAAGAAAAAGTTGCATATGATCAGCGACCTGAAATTGATAGATGGATTATATCCAAATTAAATTCTCTGGTTAAACGGTTTGAAAATTTGATGGATAACTATGATGTAACGAAAGCAGCTAGAGAAGTTCAGCAGTTTACAATTGATGAACTTTCAAATTGGTATGTTCGTAGGTCCAGAAGAAGATTTTGGAAAGCAGAAATAAATGAAAACAAACTTTCAGCTTATCAAACTCTTTACGAATGCTTGATGACAGTCTCTAAATTAGTTTCACCATTCGCACCTTTTTACTCAGAAGAATTATATCAGAATTTAAACAACATTACAAATTCAGAGTGTTGTGAATCGGTACATCTTACAGAATATCCAAAAGTTACCTATTCTGAAGATGAACTTGAAAAGAAAATGGCAATTGCTCAAAAAGTGGTTTACCTCACACGTGCAATGAGAGCAAAATCGAATTTGAAAGTTCGCCAACCACTTAGTAAAATAATGGTTGCGATAGATAAGGAAAATCGTGATGCTGTAAACTATATGAAGGATGTTATTCTCGAAGAAGTTAACATCAAAGAGCTAGTGGTATTGGAGGATGATTCATCAATAGTTAATAAATCAGCGAAAGCGAATTTTAAAACTCTTGGCCCAAAATTTGGAAAGTTTGTAAAAACTATTGCATCCGAAATTGTGAAATTTAATAAAGAGCAAATTGCAATATTGGAAAAAGAGCAAAAGATAGAGATTGATGTTGAAGGAGATAACATTCAGTTGACTTTAGATGATGTAGAAATAATAAGTACAGAAATTGAAGGATGGGTAGTTGAATCTGAAGAAGGAATAACTGTTGCAATCGATTCAGAACTAACAGAAGATCTAATTGCTGAAGGTTATGCTCGTGAGATAGTAAATAGGATCCAAAATATCCGAAAAGATTCCGGATTTGATGTGATGGATAAAATAAGAATTACTTACAAAACAGAAGACAAATTAAGTTCTTTTATTTATAAATTTTCTGATTATATTATGAATGAAACTTTAGCTGATTTTATTGAAAAAGGTGAACCTAAAGATGGATTCAAACATGATTTTATCATTGGTGATTATGATTGTTCTATCTCGGTTCAAAAATCAGAGTAAATAAGTTTTAATGGAGGAATAATGGCAAAGAAAACAACAAAAAAGGCTACTGCCGGTAAATCTAAATCTGCAGCACCAAAAAATACAAAGAAAACTGTAACTAAAAGTAAAACAAAACCTTCTGCAAGTAGTACTGCTAAAAAGAGCACAACTGCAAAAAAATCTGTTGCAGCAAAGGAAACAATTAAAAAACAACCTGCTAAAAAAGTTACAGCAAAGACTGAAATCAGCAAACCAAAGCCTAAAAAGAAGGTTAAGGGTTATAATAAAACTGAATTAAAAGTTTTTAAAAAGATCATACTTGAAAAACGAGCCGAAATTATTGAACAATTAGAAAATCTTAAAGATCAAATGATGGATTCTAGTACCGGTCAATATGTAAATGAGAACTCTCCTTATTCATTACATATGGCAGAACAAGGAACTGATGCACAGGAAAGAGAAAAACTTTACTTATGGGCACAAAGAGAGAATAAATTTTTAGCTTATCTTGAAGATGCATTACAGAGGATAGAATTAGGTACTTATGGTATTTGTATTGAATGTATGGATGAGCCTAAAAACCTATGTCCAACTTGCCCATTAATACCAAAGGAAAGATTAATGGCAGTTCCTCATACTCAGCATTGTGTTGAAGTTAAAAACGCACAATATAAAAAATAAGATTACGGAAGTCGTTTGAGAGTATTATATATTAGTCTTGCTGTATTTTTTGCTGATCAGATTTCAAAACTTGCAATCAAGGGTTTTTCCATACCTTTTCTGAATGTTCATTGGGAAGGAATGTATATTGGCGAAAGTATAGAGATCATTGGAACATTCTTAAGAATTACGTTTGTTGAAAATCCCGGTATGGCTTTTGGTTTTGAGGTATCGATAATACAAAAACTATTCCTTTCAATTTTTACACTCATTGCAGCAGTTGCTATTTTCTACTATCTATATAGATCTAAAAACAGCAGCTTGGCTTTAAGAATTGGTTTAGCTTTAATACTTGGTGGGGCCCTTGGCAATTTAATGGATAGAGCTTTCTATGGGCTTTTTTATGATTATGCACCACTGTTCTATGGAAAAGTAGTTGATTTTATCCAAGTTGAGTTTTGGGACTTTACCCTCTTTGGTAAAACATATGAAACATGGCCAATATTTAATATAGCTGATTCATCTGTTTCTGTAGGGGTTGCGATTATTCTCATTTTTTACAGGGAAGAGAAGAAAGAAAAAGTTGATACAACTGAAGAAGTATCTTCAGACAATAATGAAACAGATTCTCCACAGCCGCAAATTTTAGAGAATGGCGAAAATAGTAACCGAGAAGAAATATCAATTTGAAATTACTGAGGGTAAGAAAAAAGAAAGAATTGATATCTACCTAACCAATTCACTTGAGAATGCCACTAGATCAAGAATCCAAAAATTAATCAAAGCTGATTATGTTACAGTAAACGGGAAATCGGTAAAACCTAATTTTCTCATTTCACCGGGTGATCAAATCGAAGTAACAATTCCCGTTTCACCACGCCCGGATCAAATCGAACCAGAGAATATTCCACTCCAAATCATTTACGAGGATGATTATTTAATAGTTGTTAACAAACAGCCGGGTATTGTTGTACACCCAGCTTTTGGAAATTTTACTGGTACATTGGTTCATGCACTTTTATATCATACTAAAAATCTTAGCAATTACAATTCACCAGACCGACCAGGAATCGTCCATCGGCTGGATAAAGATACGAGCGGCTTACTACTTGTAGCTAAAGATCCTTGGGTGCACTCCCAATTAGCTAAACAGTTTTCTAATAGGACTATAACAAGAGAATACTGGGCAGTATGCTGGGGAAATCTAAAAGAAACTGAGGGGAGCGTTATTGGAAATATTGCTAGAAGTAAAAGTGATAGAAAGATTTTTTCCGTAAGTGAGAGTGAGGGGAAACATGCTGAAACTCTTTTCTGGGAGATCGAACGATTTGAATTTGCGTCTTTAGTAAAATTAAAATTAAAAACAGGAAGAACCCATCAAATTCGTGTCCATATGGCACATATAAATCATCCAATTTTCGGCGATCCAACTTATGGTGGAAGAAGAATTGTTTATGGAAGTAATCTTCCCAAAATTAAGTCAAGAGTTGATAATCTTCTCTCTATTATTGACCGGCAAGCGCTTCATGCAAAAACAATTGGTTTTATTCATCCCAAAACTGGTGAAGAATTAATTTTCAATTCTGAGCTACCAGAAGATATGGAAGTGCTGATCTCTAAACTCCGCGAATGAGTTCTACGTTATATCTTTTATATTTCTTTTCTAAAAGTTTACATCTAAAAGATATTTTTGTATTTTAACTGATGTTCTAATCTCATCACGCTATTAATAGAAATTTTGGGCTAGGAGGTTCTGATGAAAAATGTTATTGTTTCAATTCTTCTCATTTTATTTACACACCAACAACTTATTGCACAAAGTGAATCAGAGTTACTTCTAAGATTATTTAATTTTTCTTCCGATGTAACCTCAATTTCAGATGATGCAATTGCTTTAGCAGTTGATGCAGTTTGGGGTGCAAGTGAATTAGCAGGACAAGTAGTACTAACAGGAACATTATCTCAAAATAATCAAGATGTTTGGAGTTATTCGGCTTCACCTTCTGACAAATTAGTTGTAGTATTTATGGACGGTACAAGTATTGAATTTAAATTTGCATCCATAGATGGTTATGTTGATGGTGATGCTGATGATTTCAAAGAATCTCATGCAATGGATTTTACAACTTATATCAATAATTATGTAGACATTAGAATTGTAAGCAATACAGGTCCCTATGATGGAAAAATTCAGTGGCAAAGAACAATTAGTGGAACTGTTATCATTGATGGTGATATTCAAAATGTTAACCTTCAACATAATGGCGAAAGAGAAAGTGAACTTGGAAGTGGGTTTTTATTCATGACAGTAGACGAAACAATAGTTGGAACATCATCTGGGAATAATGCTTCTTATTCGATCAACGATAGATATCGTGTTTCATTGGCACATAATAGTAATGCCGGGCAATTTAATAAGGATACACAATATTGGAAGAATAGTACAGTTAGTGCAGGCGGGACATCATATGCATTTCAAGGATTAGATGTTTTTTACGTAGGAGGAACTCAATTCGCTGATGAAGCAAATCTTGGGATTTATAATAAAGTATTAAATGATTATCAATGGAGTTCTGAAGGTTCGGTTTTAAAAGATAATCAATCATTTGGAAATATAATTTTTAGTGAAGCACCAGTAAGTTATACTAATGGACCATACCTAATTGCAAATTTAAACAATGGCAATAAAATAGTTCTTCACTATCTTCTTAACAGTGCACCGACAGATATTAAAGTCAGTTTTGGTAAAAACAATATTAAATTCAATTTATCACAAAATTACCCAAATCCCTTTAATCCAAGCACAACAATAGAATACTCAATTCCAGTTAACAGTACACAGTATACAGTAGACAGTAAACAATATCAAGAATCCAGCATCCAGCATCAAGTATCTGTTTCACTTAAAGTTTATGATATCCTCGGAAGGGAAGTAACAACCCTCGTAAACAAAAAGCAGCA
>JBDLIN010000107.1:0-12171 GCA_039714835.1 Bacteroidota bacterium
CAAAACATCAACTTAGTCCAAGGTTAGGTGTTTCTTTCCCAATAACAGATAAAGGTATAATACATTTTTCATATGGTCATTTTTTCCAACTGCCTTCGTTACTATATCTTTACAGAAATCCAAATTTCAAATATAGTTTTGGATCACCTACATATGGGAATGCTAATTTGAATCCTGAGCGAACAATAACTTATGAATTGGGATTACAACAGCAACTTGCTGAAAATATGGCTTTTAATTTAACTGGATATTATAAGGATGTACGTGACTTATTAGCAAGACAGAAAATAAGAGTTAGTGGAAGTCAAACCTATTATACTTATGTGAATAAAGATTATGGTAATATACAAGGGCTAATCTTTTCACTTACAAAACGCAGGACTGCTGATGATATTTGGGGAATGACTTTAGATTATACATTCCAAGTATCGGAAGGGAATGATGTAAATGCAGATGCATTTTTCTTAGACCTTTCATCCGGGGATCAAAGTGAAAAAGTCCCAGTTCCTTTAGATTGGGATAAAACTCATCAACTCAATGGCTCATTTTCTGTTGGTGAATTTGGAAGCTGGAACGTAGCAATGATAGGAAGATTTGCTTCTGGCTTACCATATACACCATTATTATATGATAAACAAATTATCCTAACACGTAATAGTGATAGGAGACCAACATATTTGAGATTTGATTTGTTAGCAGAAAAAACTTTTAATATTGGTTCTTTTAGCTTTGTACTATTTGCTAAAATTTATAACCTATTCGATGCTCGCATTGAAAACTCAGTATACGCTAGTACTGGTAGAGCAACATATACATTGGATGCAAACAGAGCAGATGCATTAGAGACTGATAGAATTGCTGCTAGAGTTGAAGGTGTTCATACATCAACAGATTATTATAATAATCCAAGTTATTATGTAGCTCCTCGCGAAGTTAAATTAGGTTTATCAATTGAATTTTGAAAATCGAATTTTGGAGAATATTAATGAATAATACAATTTTAAAAAAAATACTAATATTACTCTTTTTTGTATCCTCTTCTGTAACTTCAATCTTAGCACAAGAGCTTACTGAAAAACAAAAGAAAGAACATCAAGCTGTAAGAAACTTTTTTAATACATATCAATCTCAGAATGTTAATAGTATTATTTCAACTGAGAATAAAAGTGATGACGAATTTCTTCATAAAACCACAGGCCATTCAGACCGAAAAGCATTCTTTATGAATGGTAACAAAATAAGTACTGAAGTATATAACTATGGTGGAATTGCTCCCGGATATGGTTTATTACGTGGTGTAAATAACTTTGTGTGGAAAAATCTTTCTTATGTTTTTACATTTGGACCGATTGTTGGTGCAGAAGTTATTGATACATCTGGGAAGGAAATTCATATTATTTCTGATGGCTTAAATGACTACACAAGTCCTATGCTACAAGAACTAAATCCAACAGGAGATACTTTATGGCAATGGCAACCGCTTCCCGGGTATGCAGACCCAGATCAACCACATATGGCCTCTAATCCTGCAGTAGATAGTGATGAAGATGGTAAACCTGATAGCTGGCCTCGAGATTGGTATAATCCAACATTAGGTAAATATGTGTGGCCTGGTTATTTATCACAAAATGCTAGCAACTCCGACCTTGAAGTTTTTTGGGCAATGGATGACAGAGATAATGTTGAGTTCGAGTATTATCCTTTCCAGGAAGATATTTCACGGAAAGGTATTGGAGTTCAGGTTGATGGACGTGCGTTTCAATGGAGTAATGCATTAGCTGAAAATACTATATTTTTTGTTTATACTATTACTAATGTCAGTGGAAAAGATCTCGATTCAGTCTTTTTTGGTATTTATGGTGATCCAGATCTTGGTGGCGGAAGTCCGGAAAATAAAGATGATAATGGATATTTTATTCCACCTTATTCATTAGATAGTGTTGATGTTTCAGATATACCAGTTTATGCGCGAAGCATGGTATATTTCTTTGATCCGGATATGGAAGGTGATTTTGGATTACCGCTTGGTTATTTGGGTTGCAAGTTCTTGGAAAGTCCCGGAAATACGGAAAACAATTTTGACGATGATGGTGATGGGATGGTTGATGAAAGTCAAGAAGATGGCATTGATAACGATGGTGATTGGGTGGTTGATTTCCATGATCTCGGTGTAGATGGTATAGCTCTTACATTCGATGAAGGTGAGGGAGATGGTATCCCAACTGCAGGAATACAATTATCAGACGGCTCATTAGATCCACTTCATCCTGGAGAACCGAATTTTGAGTTTACTGATTTGGATGAATCTGATCAGATTGGATTAACAAGTTTTAATAGCTGGACTTGGAATCAAGATAAAATCTCTGATGATGAATCGATGTGGAATAGATCTATACCAGGTAACTTTGGCGCTATTCAGCAGAATACCGACCTCGTTTTCATTTTTGGATCAGGATATATTTCATTAAAAGCCGGAGAAACAAAAAGAATCTCTATGGCACTTTTACTGGGTGAAGACCTCGAAGATCTATTATTAAGTGCTGAAACGGTACAGACAATTTATAATCAAAACTACCAATTTTTCAAACCTCCAAATAAACCAACAGTTACTGCAGTTCCCGATGATAAAAAAGTTACTCTTTATTGGGATACTGTTGCAGAAGAGAGTGTTGATCCAATAACCGGAGAAGATTTTGAAGGATATGTTATATACAGAAGTACTGATCCTTTATTTAATGATATTCAGACAATTACAGATGGTAAAGGTTCTGGATTCTTAAATGAACCATTGAAGACTTTAGATGGATTTGGTGCTAAGTGGGATTTGGATAACGAATGGGAAGGGTATCATCCCGTTCAATATCAAGGTCGAGGATTACACTATAATCTAGGTAATAATTCTGGTCTTGTTCATTCTTATGTTGATTCGAATAAAGTAATAAATGGACAAACTTATTATTACACTGTAGTAGCTTATGACCATGGTGATTCTGTAGGAATTCCTCCAACGGAAACTACAAAAAAAATTACATTAGATCCGATCACGAATACATATACATTCGATAAAAACACTGTACAAGTAATTCCGGGTCCGCGTGCGAGTGGTTATATTCCACCAGTAATGAATGATCAAAATGTTACACGTATAAATGGAATAGGAACTGGAGATATTGTTTTCAAAGTGATGAATGATCTAGTAATTGAGGATGAAGGAAAATATACACTTAAATTTTCCGATTCACTTATTACAAGCCTTGATACAACAGCACAAAAGAATTACTCTCTTTTAAATAACTTAATTAAGAATGAAAGTACGATTTTGTATGACACTAAATTTGCTCAATTAGGAAATTTAAACCTTGCAGATGACGAAGAATTAAAAGTACAAGATTCTGAAGGTAAAGTTTATGAAAGAGATATAGATTATGTAATTAATTTGGATAGGGGAACAATTCGAAGAACTGAGGATAGCAGTATTCCCGACCAGAGTAGTGTTGATATATTTTACAGATTTTATCCCATAGCTAAAAGTACATACTTAGATGGCGAGGATTCAAATCCTACATTTGACGGAGTAAGCCTTATTGTAAAAGAGGACAAAACACTATCTTGGAATGAAGAAGAAAGTGAATGGATTGCTGGAAATTCAAATTTTGAATATCGTGCAAGACTATCATCAGTAGGTGTTGATCAGCAACTCTATCCAGGAGATTACGAAATTGAATTTGCTTCAACCAATATTGATTCTGCAATGATATTTTCAGGTACTCTCGTAAAAATTCCAGTTAATTATTCTGTAAGAGAAGTTTCTAGTGGTGTACCAGTTAAGATTATAACATATTTAGCTGAGCAGAATCCTCAAAATGAACAATGGGATCCAGGTGAAGAAATTGCTTTCTTCAAACCGGGAACAGATGGAACAAATCCAGGTGATTTAACATGGGGTATTGTTGTAATTGCACCTAGTGATTCTAATGTAACACCATCTCCACCAACAGATGGTGATATTCTCTACATTGCATCTTATAGACCTTTTGATGGTAATGATGAATTTGAACTGCAAACATCTGGAGCAGAAATTAGTGATGAAAAAGCTGCATCAAATTTAGACAATATTTACGTGGTACCAAATCCATATGTTGGATATAATGCGCTAGAACCAACAAATAAGCTGCCTGGTCAATCAAGAGGAGAGAGAAGAATCTATTTTGAGAATCTTCCTTCAAAATGTACAATTAGAATCTATTCTTTAGTAGGTGATCCTGTTACAACATTACATCATGATGTTCTCCATGAGAATGGACGGGAGTATTGGAATTTGCTTAATGAAGATGGATTCAGTGTTTCCTTTGGTGTTTATATCGCACATATTGAAGCACCGGAAATTGGAGAGAAAATAGTAAAGTTTGCTTTAATAAAATAGATAGTTTGATCATGAAATCCTTAGTTTCATATTCGTAACAGGAGTTAGCAATGAGATCAATAATTAAAATAATAATTGTAGTGGTATTTGCAGTATCACAAATAAATTATGGACAAGATATTTCGAAATCCGGTACAACTGCCGCACAATTTTTGAAGATCAATGTAGGTCCAAGAGCAATCGGTATGGGATCTGCTTTTACCGCAACAGCTAACGACATTTCTGCAATTTATTGGAATCCTGCAGGTTTAGCTAATGATCATTCAAGTAACGCATATTTTAATCACACAAGTTGGATAGCAGATGTTGACCTTGAATTTGCCGCGTTGTCAAGTTATATAGATGGATTTGGAACCATAGGAGCATTCGTTAGTGTAGCAAAAACAATAGATGGTGAAATTGTTAGAACAATAGACCAACCCGAAGGAACTGGAGAATTATTTGATGCTGGAGGTATTTCTATTGGACTTACGTATTCTCGTGAGCTGACAGAAAATTTTTCAATGGGATTTAATTTTAAATATATCCAAGAAAGAATTTGGCATATGAGTGCACAAGGATTTGCACTCGATGTTGGAGCTTTATATAAAATTGATATTTTAAATGAATTTCGTCTGGGAGCAAATATTTCAAATTTTGGAACTAAAATGAAGCTTACTGGTAGAGATATTCTAGAAGTAAAAACAGTAGGAGAGGGTAATCAAGGGAATCTTATAAACACTTCAATTGATCTCGACGAATTTAGTTTGCCATTAATTTTCAGAGTTGGAGTTGCAGCGGATCTTATAAAATCTGAGTCACTTAGGTTTACATTAGGAATGGATGCAGTCCATCCTAATGATCATACAGAATATATAAATGCTGGTACCGAATTCGGCTGGAAAGAAATAATAATGTTTCGAATTGGTTATAGATCAATTTTCGAGAGAGATACAGAAAAGGGGCTGACTATGGGGATGGGATTTTATTATCGATTAAGTAGTTCCATAAAGTTTTTATTTGATTATGCTTATCAAGATTTTGGTCGACTGCAAAATGTTCACTATTTATCACTTGGGATTAAATTTTAGCTAAGATCATTCGAAATTCATATAATTATTCTTATTTTTGTCCTTTACTATCATTTCTTTGGAACGGTATGCCAAAAACAATATTTGTACTTCCTCTTTTATTGATGTTATATAGTTGTAGCAGCACACCTGCTGATAGTCCATTACCTAAATCAAATTCAATTGATGATCTAATGAGTGCTTTTGAAAATAATGAGCTCTCTTTTTATGTACCACCAGCGACAAAAATTGATAGTATAGACATTAATGATTCAGCGCAAAGTTTAATCATAAATACAAATAAAAGATTTTCGTACAGACCATTTAGAGAAAATGATGTAAATGAAATATATCATAATATCAGAACATACCTTGGTCCAAAATATTATAACTATGATATAAAAATAAATAGTATGGGATATTCACTGGATGAACTAATCCCTAACTACTATCGAACCTCTGTTGAAAAACTTGATTTTTCTCGCATACCTGATAGTAAAATTATTCGACCTAGGTCTTTAGTAACAAATGTCAGCAGCGGAGTCATTCCTTCCAATGGATTATTTGGTTACAATATAGCCCTCTGGCATAGTCATGGATGGTATTACAATTTGGATCAAGATAGATGGTTGTGGCAGCGAGCGAGATTATTTGAAACAGTTGAGGATCTTGGACCATTAGCTTATACTGTCCCTTATATTATTCCAATGCTTGAAAATGCCGGTGCTAATGTATTTGTACCACGCGAAAGGGATATTCAAACAAATGAAGTAGTAGTTGATAATGACACCAGTACTTCTGGAGATTATATGGAATTTGGTAGTTGGTTTGATGGTAAAACATCAGGATTCAGCTATGGTAAACCTCCTTATGCAAATAATTTTAATCCATTTAATCATGGGACATACAAATATGCGATAACATCAAATTCCAACTTGGTTAGTATAGACTATGTGCCAGAGATTCCACAATCTGGAGAATATGCTGTTTACATTAGTTATCATCATTCTGAAGATAATATAGAAGATGCGCATTACTACGTTCATCATACAGGTGGAATAACCGAATTTATAGTAAATCAAAAAATTGGTGGCGAGACTTGGATCTATCTCGGAACGTTTCAATTTAATGAAGGAAAGAATCCTTCCTCTGGTAAAGTAAAACTTACAAATGAAAGTGATCAGGTTGGGAAAATTGTAACTGCAGATGCTGTAAGATTTGGCGGGGGAATGGGACTTGTTGAACGAAATGGAACTGTAAGCGGACGCCCAAAATATGTTGAAGCAGCGAGGTATTATTTACAGTATGCAGGTATGCCTGATACATTGGTTTATAATCTCAATGAAGATCTTGATGATTACAAAGATGATTATCAATGTAGGGGTGAGTGGGTTAATTATTTAGTTGGTGACCCTTCTGGACCAAATCTAGATAGAACTTCTGCTGGTTTGGGAATTCCAATAGATCTCTCTTTCGCTTTCCATACAGACGCTGGTATTACTGATAATGATACTGTTATTGGCACACTTGGTATTTATAGTACCAAGGATTTTAATTCTGAATCCATTTTCCCCAATCGTAAATCAAGATTTGCCAATAGGGATCTAACCGATATTATGCAAACACAAATCGTTGAAGATATTCAAGCAAAATATGACCCGAGTTGGCAGCGTAGATATTTAATGGATTCTCAATATAGTGAAGCAGCACGGCCGAATGTTCCATCAACTTTATTGGAATTAATGTCGCATCAAAATTTTGTGGATGTAAAATTTATGAATGATCCTCAATTTCGTTTTGATGTATCACGGTCAATTTATAAATCTATGTTAAGATTTTTATCGACTCAATACGGTTTTGAGTATATAGTGCAGCCGCTTCCTGTCACTCACTTATCAACATCTCTGAGCCAAAATGGTAGTGTAACAATAACTTGGCAATCGCAAACTGATCCATTAGAAGAGACGGCTATTCCAAATAAGTATAAACTTTATACAAAGACAAATGATAATGGTTTTGATAATGGTATTATTGTCGATTCATCGTCAATTACATTAGCAGAAATAGATACTGGTGTTATATATAGCTATAAAGTAACTGCACTTAATGAAGGGGGAGAAAGTTTCCCTAGTGAAATTCTTTCAGTTTGTTGGATGAACAACGATCAACCTACAGCACTTATTATAAATGGATTTGATAGAATTTCTCTTCCAGCAATAATTGAATCGGATACTTACACAGGATTTGATGGTGTAATAGACGAAGGAGTTCCGTATAAATATGATCTAGGATATGTTGGTAAACAATTTAACTTCGAACTTGATTCAAGATGGGCGACTGATGATCGGCCTGGTCATGGTGCAAGTTATGCCAATATGGAAACTCAAGTTATTGCTGGCAATACATTTGATTACTCTTACATACATGGTGAAGCATTAAAAGAGAATGGTTATTCCTTTGTTTCGGTTAGTGATGAATCGGTTTTCGACAGTATAGTGAATCTTAAAAAATATTCATTTGTTGATCTAATTTTAGGAGAGGAGAAAGAGACTCACTGGCAAAGGTCATTCGCTGATTCGCTTTGGGGTACAAGATTTAAAACATTCCCGAATAATTTTAAAGATAAGATTAAAAGCTACTTAGAGAGTGGTGGAAATCTTTTTGTTAGTGGAGCATATATTGGTTCGGATTTGTTTCACGATAATGATGAAGATGATATCATATTTGCTGAGGAAATACTTCACTACAAACTTGATTCTGATCATGCAGTGAAAACCGGAGGTGTTGTATCGGTAAGGAATAATCCGCACTTCAAAGATGTAGATCTATCTTTCAATACAGCTTTTGATAGAGATATTTATAAAGTTGAAGCGCCGGATGCAATTGGTCCAAATAATGGTAGTGAAACTATTCTAAGATATACTGAAAACTATTTTAGTGCAGGTATTGGATATAAGAAAGAATATGGAGTAATTGCAATGGGATTTCCGTTTGAATCCATTCAAAGTGATTCAGCAAAAACTAATTTAATGAATCAGATTACAAACTACTTACAAGTAAATAGAAAATAAATTTTATGAAAAAAATATTTCTATCAATTATTTACGTAATCATAGCATTATCTCTTAATGCTCAAGACTTAACATCCCTAAACAAACTGATAAAAAAATATCAGAACTCAAAGTTATTAAAAAACTCTCTTTGGTCTCTGCACGCTAGATATTTAGAAACTGGAAAAACAATAATTGATAAGAACTCAGCAATTTCAGTTGCTCCAGCATCTAACATGAAATTACTTACTTCTGCTGCAGCATTGGAAATTCTTGGTGAGGATCACAAATTTAAAACAAGAATATATTACGATGGTACAATAGATAAAAAAGGAGTCCTAGTTGGAAATATCTATATAGTTGGTGGAGGAGATCCCACACTCGGATATGATCTAGTCGAAGGATCACTACCTTTAGAGAAATTGATGGATTCATGGGTAAAAAAAATACAAGCTAAAGGTATAAAGAAAATCATTGGAAATATTTGTGCTGATGATCTGCTTTATAATGATAGACCTATTCCGGATACTTGGAATTGGATTGACATAGGCAACTATTATGGTACTACTGCAAGCGCTCTAACTATCAATAATAATCTTTACTTTTTATATTTCAAGCCAGGTAAGAGTGTTGGAGATATTGCTGAGGTTTTAAGAATTGAGCCGGAAATAGAGGGACTTAATTTTATAAATCATATGAAAACTGGTTCTAAAGGTTCTGGAGACAATGGTTATATATTTGGCGCTCCATTGCAGTATAACGTTACTTTCAGAGGGACAATACCAAAAGGAAGTAATGAGTTTTCCATTAAGGGTTCAATACCTGATCCGCCAATGTTTGCTGCTCAAGAATTAAAAAATACTTTGATTGAAAAGAAGATTAAGGTTGAAGGAAGGCCGAAGAAAATATCTTCACCAATTGAATATAATGATAGTAAGTTGATTGCAGAAACTTATTCTCCGCCACTGAAAGATATCGTATATATAGTTAATAAAAAGAGTGATAATCTATACACAGAAATGTTATTCAAAGCTATTGGATTAAAAACAAATAGTGAAGCAAATATTGAAAATGGTGGTAAGGCAGTTGAGGAATATCTCAAGGAGAATGGCGTTAAGACTGACGGATTAATAATGTATGATGGAAGCGGCCTTTCTCGTTCAAATGCAATTACAACAGAGATGATGGTAGACCTATTAGAGATGATCAAAAAAAAGAACTATTTTAATCCTTTTTATAATTCACTTGGCATAGTTGGTGACCCAAATGATATCAGTTCTTTTCGTACTGTGGGAAGAGGAACAGAGATAGAAAAAAACGCACACATAAAATCGGGTGCCATTGCTGGCGTTAGAGCATACTCTGGTTATTTAAAAGATAAAAAAGGTAGAACGATAATTTTCTCACTTATAGCCAATAACTTTGATGGAGAGGGAAGTGATGTCTCCTTTGTTCATAAAAAAATAATGATTGAGTTGGCAAAATTAAAATGAGGTTAAGATGAAAAAAAATATTATTGTAGTATCAGTATTTATGTTAATCGTAGTAATATCACTATTTATGTATTCAACATTTCTTATCGCACAAGACAACAAGATATATGAGATGAGTAAGTGGGAAGTTGATTCAATATTAACTTTAAAATCAAGTGAACAATTGACAGTAACGGAACGTATGAATTATTTCTCAAATTTATTTTTAGGAATGCCATACGGGCTTACTTGCGTTGGTGACGGTCCATATGCATTATACGACACTCAGCCTCTTCTAACTTTGGATACTACAAATTGTATGGTCTTTTGCGAAGATGTATTAGCTCTTTCAATTTCTGATAGCTACGAAAATTTCTTCAATAACCTCCAGGAAATTCGCTATAAAGATGGTGTAATTGGTATGAAAACGCGTAACCATTATACAATGGCTGATTGGCTTCCGGAGAATTCTTGGCTGCTTCATGATGTTGTTAAGGAAGTTGCCGGAGAACGAGCAAAGACTATTACCCGGACAATATCCCACAAAAATTTCTTTGAACAAAAAGGAATAACAGATATGAGATATGTCAAAGATGATAGGGAAATGACAGTTAACTACATCCCTTTTGATGCTTTAATGGATGTGAAAGAAAATTTTAAAGATGGGGATATTTTAGCTCTGCTATTTAGAAATCTGGATAATATATTTTCTGCTCACATGCTCATGGCGTACGATACTCCAAATGGAAAAGTAATACGAGAATCATCTCTTAGTAAGAATACAGCTCTTGACACTCCATATGATGAATGGGTAGAAAAGTATCAAGATTCTAAAAAATATATTGGTATTGCATTGATGAGAGTAAATGATGATCTTAACAAATCTGGAAAGATCATTCTTCCTTGGGAAATCTCTAAACTAAAAGAGAATAAAAATTAACTCATAATTTTATGGAAAATGTTCAACCTAAACGTCAACTCAATTTAACACAGACGTCATCAATTATTATAGGGCAGGTAATTGGTTCGGGAATATTTATAAACATTCCTATCGTTGCGGCAATTGCAGGTAATCCATGGATTGCTGTTTTCATCTGGTTTCTTGGAGGAGTACTTTGGCTTCCGCAAATATTTATCCTGGCCGAAATGGGAACAGCTTATCCTGACCAAGGAGGTCCTTATCATTTTATCTATAAAGCTGGGTCACCGTTTCTTGCATTTATATATACTTGGACTGCATTTCTAACCAGTGATACACCGACTTTAACAATAATCGGATTATTAGCAGCTGATGCACTTAGTTATTTTGTACCAGAATTAAATCTTGGTATTTATGCCAAATTATTTGCTGCTGTTTTAATTATCATTTTTACTGTTATTCAGTATAGGAGTGTTAAAACAGGAAGTAATCTTCAAGTATTTCTAACAGTATCAAAGCTGTTACCTCTTTTTACTGTTGTAATTGTAGGATTCTTTTTTATTGGAGATGGAAATCTTGCTGTAAAATCTTTATTCAGCAGTATTGATGGAAAACCGATAACAATCAGTATAATAACAGCTGGAATTGCTGCAACAATTTGGGCATATGCTGGTTTTTTAAATATCCTTTATACTTCCGGTGAAGTGAAAAATCCTACAGTGAACTTACCTAAAGCGTTGATAGGTTCTGTCCTTTTTGTAATGATAGCTTATGTCCTGATTAGCTTATTCACAAGCGCTATAGTACCTTTTAATGAATTGATAAGTGTTGAAGAAGGAAAGTTTATAAACCCATTTAAGTATATTTATACTTTCTCTGGTATAGCTGGCGGATTGTTTGCTGTTGCAGTGTTTGTTTCAATGCTGGGTGTAATGAATTCATCTGTGATTACACAACCTCGATTAGAATATGCAATGGCTCGTGATGGATTGTTCTTTAAACCATTCGGTAAGCTACATCCAAAATATTTAACACCAAGTTTCTCAATAGTTTTCCAATCTGGATTTGCAATAATTTTATTATTTGGTGACTTAGGGGATCTGCTCGGTTACTTTACACTTTCATACGTTCTGCAAAACACATTAGTTTACGGTTCTATTTTCTGGCTTCGAAAAAAAGAGGATTACAAACCTACTTATAAATCACCCTGGTGGTTTTTTATGGGAGGTGCTTCAGTACTGATTCAACTTTATCTTGC
>JBDLIN010000108.1:0-12142 GCA_039714835.1 Bacteroidota bacterium
AAATAATCTTTTGGTGACTTATATTTTTTGAAAAGATCCTTAGTAACTAAGTTTACACGAGCATCGGTGCATTGTGCAGATAAAATTGTTGAAATCAGCAATTGGAACGGTGTATCATGATCAAGCGCTGGTTTTACATTAGGATATTCTTTCTTCAGTATAGAGAGAATTCGTGAGATCCTATTTTTTTCTTTCTGAGTCATCATCACTTAAAAGTAGACCTTTAACTGGCTTATTTCCAACTAGATGTTTTTGGATAATTGTTTCAACATCTTCTTCCCTCAATCCTTTATACCAAATACCCTCTGGATAAACAACAGCAACTGGTCCATGTTTGCATTGGCCTAAACATCCCGAGGAATTAGCACGAATGCTTTTGGATAGATTTAATTCTTTCAGTCTGGATTTTAATTTCTTCCTAATTTTGAAAGAACCCGCTCCCCCGCAACTGTTCTTATCATCTTTTTCACAAATAAAAATATGTTTCTGATATTTTTTCACAAAGACTAGCAAAGTAAGTTAGTAAAAAATAAATGCCGGATTATCCGGCATTTATTTCGTAGCGCGTACGGGGTTCGAACCCGTGTTACCGGCGTGAGAGGCCAGCGTCCTAGACCACTAGACGAACGCGCCATTTATAAAATTTAAATTAAGCAAATTCGTTTCAAAGTTCAATAAATAGCATATTGAACCAAATCTTTACAATATTATAAACCGTTAAAACGGTTATAAGATATGCTATACTATAATTAACCAACGACTTAAGTCGTTGGTTAATAAAAAAAACACATAAGTATAACCAGTTTACTGGTTTTTACTTATTTTTATTTCTGAGCTAAAGATTAATCATATGTTAATAAACTCTTAGTTCCTAGTGAGAAATACATTCGCGTACCTTCACCAAGCTTACTCTCTGCTTTTAGTTTACTGCCATGCTTTTCAACAAACTCTTTAGAAATGATCAGACCAAGTCCAGTTCCTTTCTCTTTGTGAGTTCCAGTACCAGAGTATTGTAAATTCTCATCAAATAATTTTTTGAGATCGGTAGGACTTATTCCTATCCCATTATCAACAACTGAAACTTCTAGTTGACCATCAACTGTTTGCGTTGATATTGAAACTCTACCAGATTCTCCAGTAAATTTTATAGCATTAGAAATCAGATTCCTCAAGACTGTATTTAGCATATTTATATCAGCAAAAACTGGATCAGTAACTTTAACATTATTTACTAAGGAGATATTTTTTACTTTGGCATTTTCATCATTAAAATGAAACACATCATCAACAATTGGATAAAGATTGAATTCAACAGGATTGAATACTACTCTATCTGTATGAATTCTAGTCCATCCTAATAAATTTTCAAGTAGTCCGTGAGCTTTACTCGCAACTACATGAATGTCTGAAGAAAACTTTCCAATAGTTTTTCTATCCAATTCATTGTGCTCTTTCGATAAAATTTCCGAATATCCTAAAAGTGCTGTAAAGGGAGTCATTAAATCATGAGCTACAATTGAGAAGAATTTATCCTTACTATAATTTAATTTCTCTAATTCTTTATTATATTTTTTAACTTTTTCTTCAGCATCTTTACGTTTTGAAATATCATAAATACTTCCTTCAATAAAAGAATTCCCATCCTCACTGTTTTTCCTGATCTTTGCATTGATACTAACATCAACCACGTCATTATCAAAGTTCCTAAACTTGGTTTCATAATCGATTATTAGTTTATCACTATGAAGAAAATTATCGAATTCCATGAATGAATTTTGATCTTTAAAAAGCTCTTTTAAACTTTTTGATTCGTACATTATTTCCTTGGTTGGAAATTTCAGAAACTTCACTAAAGATGAGTTAGCACCACTAAAAATGTAATCTAAATCAGTCTTGAATATTCCCTCAGTTGCATATTCAAGATATTCCTTAGCTTCTAATGTCTTACTAAAAATATTGAGGCGAAGTCTGTAATTAATTGTGGTTGCAACTATACTCATAATAGAAATAAAAATGACAAATATGAATGTAGTGTAAAAGTTTGGAAGGAAATAAATGCTTGTATCATTTAATAAAATTGAGATAGAAAATAACAAATTATAGTAAATCGCTAGAATAATTTGATTTTTAATATCCCAACTTAGAAAAAGAGATGACGTAAAAATTAATAATGCTAGTAATTGGGAATTTACATAAATACTTTTAGGAACCAACAGGATTATTGAAGCAAAAGAAGCTATTATAGTAAGCAGCAAAAGATGTGTTAATAATATCGGATATTTCTTTCCAATTTCGAAATAAGTTAGCGCAAATACAATAAATCCAATTAATGTTGCAATTACTCTTCCGAAATATACATTTATCGAAAAATCAGCAAAATATTTTACTTCAAAAATGAGCGAAAATACTCCAACAATAATTACTAATGATGCAATTACTTGTAAAGGAGCAATCATTAAATCCTGAGTTTGACTACCAAAAAGACTTATTGAATTCGAAAAGCCTATCCCTCTAAACTTTTTTTCAATTGCTTTTAATTGCATAAAAGATACTTACTCTCATATTTTAATTTAAGCTTTAAATTTAAATTATTATTTTATAATAAAAAATAATAATTTTTATAGGCTATCAGCTTTAGTAACTATTACTGAAGAATTATTAATATGAATAGAGTCGATAATTGTCTTTAACGAGTCCATGTATTTGGTGTATTGTACAATATTCTCTTTTGAGATAGGATGAGATGAAGGGAATTTTTGTCTTCTATGATTTACTTGTGAACCGTTTTTCCAGAATCTAAAGCACACATGCGGTCCGGTTGCTAAACCGGTACTTCCAACATATCCAATTACTTGTTTTTGCTTCACCTTTACACCTGGTCTAATTCCCTTGGCTATTTTAGACATATGTAAATACTGTGTGCTATATGTTCCATTGTGTCTGATTTTTACATAGTTACCATTATTTCGATCATATCTAGCTTTAGTTACTGTACCATCTCCTACAGCATAAATCGGTGTTCCGGTAGGAGCAGCATAATCAGTTCCCAAATGAGATTTAAATCTATGTAATACAGGATGAAATCTTCTTTTACTGTAACCTGAAGTAACTCTACTGAATTTAAGAGGTGACTTTAAAAATGTTTTTTGTAAACTTTGACCTTCTTCATCAAAGTATTCTTTCTTCTCATCTTGTTGATAATAAAATCCATAGTAGTCTTCATTTTTATGTTGAAAATAGGCTGCAATTATTTTTCCTACACCTATAAATTCATTATCCACAAATTGTTTTTCATAAAGCACTTGAAATTTGTCACCCTTATATATCTTGTAAAAGTCAATTTGCCAAGCAAAGATCTCAGCCATTTTCAGAGCCAACAAATCACTTACGCTCTGCTCCTTTAAAGTTAAATAAAGAGATGTTTCAATTTCACCAGATGCTTCCGCTTCCTTTGTAACTATTTCTTTTTGTCCAGTAAAAATGGAAATTGAATCACTGAAGTCAATAACTACATAATTGATTGGATCATTTTCATAGATAAAATATTTGATACTTTGAATAGAATCTTTGTTTGAAAAGATTATATACTTTTTACCTTTTTGAATTTTTTTAACATTCCATTCTCCTTTGGCAATTTTAGTAATCTCAAGCAATTGCTTGTAGGATACATTGTAAGGTAAAAGTATATCGGTAAGTGTTTCCCTCTTCCCGACAATTCCATCATTCTGCATTAGAGAATCAACAAACAAACCATAAATGTTTGCTTGAGGTTGGTTTTTCTCCTCTTCTTTAATTTCTTCTTTAACCGAACATGAAATAGATGCTAGTATTAATAGGAATATTAAGAGGTACTTTAGATCAGATTTAAAATTTAATTTCTTTATAAACTTGATAAACATTAACTACTCGGCAATCAATCTTTCAATTATATCTAATGATGTAATCCCTTCAGCATCTGCATTAAAATTAGGAATAATTCTATGACGAAGCACAGGAATAAGTGATGATTTAATATCATCAATATCAGGGGTATATCTTCCATCCATTATAGCTTTGGCTTTTGCCGCAATTACTAAATATTGTGATGCTCTAGGACCGGCACCCCAGCTAATCCAATCATTAATTTGTGAATTATTACTTTCATCCCTACGAGATTGTTTAACTTTTTGAACGGCATACTCAATTACATTATCAGCAATTGGAACCCGTCTTACTAATTTTTGAAATTCAATCAAGTCAGATTTAGTAATAACTTTTTCCAAATTTGCTTGATAGTCACTAGTTGTCGTTTTAATTATTTGAATCTCTTCTTCATATTTTGGATAGTCCAACCATACATTAAACATAAATCTATCAAGCTGTGCTTCTGGTAATGGATATGTTCCTTCCTGTTCAATTGGATTTTGTGTTGCTAAAACAAAAAATGGTTCATCAAGATGATATGTTTTGCCCATTGCTGTTACTTTATGTTCTTGCATTGCTTCAAGTAAAGCTGACTGAGTTTTGGGAGGAGTACGATTAATCTCATCAGCGAGGATAATATTGGCAAATACTGGACCTTCAATAAACCTAAATGACCTCCTTTTCGTTACTTGATCTTCTTCTATGATTTCAGTACCAGTTATATCACCTGGCATAAGATCAGGAGTAAATTGGATCCTATTAAATTTAAGATCCATAACCTCCGCTATGGTTTTGATCAACAGTGTTTTTGCTAAGCCTGGGACTCCAACAAGTAATGAGTGTCCTCCAGAAAAAATTGCTACTAGCAGATTATCTATAATCTCATTTTGCCCAATTATCACTTTTGCAATTTCTGTCTTAATATTTTTAACTGAAGAATTTAATCTTTCAACCAATTCGACATCGTTAGAATTTTTTACATTAAGATCCAAGGTTCACCTAAATTTTTATTTCCCAATAAATGTGAGATTTCAATTCTTCGACCCACTCTTTAAACATTTTTTCACGTTTTCTGTATTCTGCAAGTCTTTTTATATCTTCGTAATCATCTTCGATTGTTGCAACATGTTCAGGTTTTCGATTATACAACTTAACTATATGGTATCCATAATTTTGGGGATCAATGTTCAATTTTTGAGGAGCACTAATCTCACCATCCTTTAAGGAATATACTGCTTGAAGCAATTGTTTATCAAGTTGTCCTACTTCCAATGTTCCCAATTTGCCGCTAAATTTTGCAGTTTCCTTATCATCGCTATACTTTTTAGCATAATATTCAAAAGTATTAAAGTTTAGTCTAATACTATCTTTAATGTCTGTTAAAAGTTCAATTGCACCAAGGTCAGATTTATCATCACTTTTTATCATAATAAGAATATGGCGAGTATGAATTTGGTTTCCTTTTCTTTCCAACAACTGAATTATATGATAACCCACAGGAGATTCAACAACATTTGAAAGTTCACCTTCATTTAATGCAAATGCAGCAGATTCAAACTCAGGAAAAAAAACGCCTCTCTCTACTGTGCCAAGATCGCCCCCTTGTGTTCGGCTTCCTGGATCATCGGAATACTTTGTTGCTAGCAATGCAAAATCTGCACCTTTTTTGAGCGAATCTAAAAGAGATTCTGCTAATTCTCTTGCTTTTTGGGATACGTCAGCAGTCTTAGCCGGATTAACAAATATGTGTCCTAAAGTAAATTTCTCCGGTATTAGGCCAAGAGAGTCTTTGTAAGTTTCGTAAAAACTTTCAACTTCGCGTCTTGTTACCTCAATTGTTCCGAATCTCTGTCGCTGAACTTCTTGAGCCATTAGATTCTTTTTAGTATCATCTCGGAATTCACGCTTTATTCTTTCAATACTCATTCCGTATGTTTCTTCTACTCTTTCCCTAGAGCCGTACTGCTGAATGAAATAGTTCATCTGATTATCTAGCATCTGAGTAACTTGATCATCAGATACCTCAATAGTATCAATTTCTGCTTGAGCATACAGAAGTTTCTCCGTGATCATTCCATCAAGGATTCTTCTTCTCAATGCAAGATTATCAGAACTTATATTAGACTTCGCAGCTTCCATTGATACTCGAAGATCTAATTCAGATTTTAGAATAATTTCATTATCTACTACTGCTACAATTTCATCCAATGCTTCCTGAGCAGAAACAAATTGCGAAAGTAACAGAATACATATTATAATATATTTCATGGTTATTATCACCTCTCAATTCTTGTATTATAATTGGAGTATAATTCTTTTATGTAATTTTTATATGCTTCTTCTCTTTGCTTGGCAGCATATCTTTCCTTTACAAGATCATAAATACTCTTTAGATCCGGTATTTCATTTTTATCAAACCTTTCGAGTAATTGAAAAACTATGTATAAACCATTCGCTGTTACCATTACATTACTAACTTGATTCCCATATAATGATTTATAAACCTCTTTATAGTTATCGTGAGAATCTTGCACAATATATAAAAATATTTTCTCCCCCGATTGGTATAGTTTACTCGAAATGATAACAGCATCATTCCAATTACTATAAAATAGTGACTTTCTGAAATTTTCTGCTTCTTCAAAATTGTTAAATGAAGCGAAGTTATAAACTATCGCCGGTTGAGTCAGTTTAAATTCAGAAGGATATTCATTAAAATATCGAGTTACAGAAGCAGTATCACTAAATACTTCCGCAGCAGATAAAACCTCTTTGATCAAGAGAGTATTAGCCGCTTTCTTTTCCGAGTTTCGCACTATAGACTGATACTTTTTACTGCTAAGTATTCCCTTTTCTTCGGCCGCAAGATATAATAGCTGTTCTTCGATCCATCGTCTAATAAATACTTCCCGGTAAAAGGAACTATCAACTTGGGAGGACGAGACAGCTTGACTAACATCCTCCTCAGTTAAATAGTATTTCCCTACTTTAGCAACATATTCTACTTCTTCCTTTTCAGCACATGACGCGAAAAAAGCGATAATTATACTAAATAAAACAACTCTGACTATTTTCTTATTTATATGCATTTGCTAATTCATTATAAAAATACTCTGGCTGATATAAAGCTTTTAATCTATCATTATATGCTTTCTCAAGCCGTTTACTTTCAGATTCTTGATAAGAACTTGAAATTTCCGGTAAAGCTTCTTCATAGGTTTTAATTCTTGATTCAACTTTTTCATTAAGTTTGACTATTGCCCAACCACCTTTGACCTGCATAGATTCAGAGTAGCTTCCAACTTCGGAAAGTGTATTTGCCTTTATACTCATTTCACTATCATCAACATTCTTTAATCCGTAATTCCCAGATTTATTTTTCATTCCAGGACGAGCTGTATATTTTGAAGCCAATGAATCAAAGTCCTTACCACCTTCCAGCATTTGGAAATATTGATCTATATCCTCTTTTTTCTTGCTGAAAATTTCACTAAAACTAACTTGTGCAGTTGTTTTATAGTTCTCTTTGTTTTCCTCATACAACTTTCTTAACTCAGTTGAATCGATCTTAACTTTATTCCAAACTTCGTCTTCCTGTAATTTAAAGATATATATACCATTCCTATAATCTGACATAAGCTTTGCAAATTCTGAATCTGTGCTTTCTAACTGTGAAGCCTTTTCAATTAACAGAAGTTCATTACCAAATTTACCGGTACCTTCTTTCAGCAATTGAGAATTTAAAGCTTTATTCTTATAGCTAGCTTGACTATTCATAAATGACATTAAACTATCAACCAAAACATCATTTTTATTGATACTTATTACTTTTTCATTTTTGTGAATAACAAAACTCGAATCAGTCATATATTCTGCACTAAGCAATATTTGATTTTCCTCTTTTGATAATAAATCAAGAGTATTTTCATTAACTGAATATGCAAATTCCTTTTTCAATTTGTTTATATATTCGTCATAATCAAATTGATATCGGGATTTTTTATACATATCCCTAATTTTCTCAATTTCTTTTTCAAATGGTGGATATTCTTGAACATCGGTCAATTTAATTATATGATAACCAAACCTTGTTTTAACAATAGGGGAAACTTCACCCACTTCTAATTGAAATACTGCTTCATCAAATGGTTGAACCATCTGTCTTCTTTCAAAATATCCTAAAGCTCCTCCCTTTTTGCCAGACCCTGGATCTTCAGAGAATTCTATTGCTAAAGAATCAAATGAAGCACCATCTTTAATTGCATCGGAAATTTCATTTATTCTTTGACGAGCATTGCTGGAATCGTTCTCAGCATTCCCATCAGTTTTAATTAAGATGTGACTTGCAGCAATTTTATATTTTCTTTTCTGACGGTCAGTAACTTTAAGAAGATGATAACCGAATTTTGTTTTTACAACTTCCGTATATACTTCCCCAGATGGGGTTGCGTACGCAGCAGATTCAAATGAGGCTATTATCTGTCCGGCAGTAAACCAGTAAATATCTCCTCCCTTTTTCGCAGAGAATTTATCATCAGAATATTTTGCTGCCATATCTTCGAAACTGGCTCCATTTTTAATACTGTCTAAAATAGCTTCAGCTCTTTCTTTAGCAGAATCTGCCGGATTACCAATTTTAAACATTATATGACTTACTCTAACTTCTTCTCCCCTTTGGTCATAAAACTTTTTTACTCCAGGAGCTACTATACTCTTCTCCTCGAGATACGATACACCTATTTTCTGTTTATAATCATTAAGTTCATTTGTTAAATCCTCGTCATTGTGATATCCGCGAACAAATGCATTACGTAGTTTCATTCTATATGTAACGTACAGATCAAGAAATCTTTCGTACTCATCCAGTGAATCATCTTGTGCTGCTTCAACACCTCCTACATTTTTTGCATATGCTTGTTCAAATTCCCCTAATGTAATCTCGTGTCCGTCAAAATCAGCAACAACTTCTTCAGCATATTGACTTGTAAGTCTTGATGTTGTATTCATACTAACTATTTCTTCAGAGCTTTGACCTAGAACATTTGATGTTAAATACATACAAACTAGTGCCAATATTAGATAATTTAGTTTAATACGCATTAGTTTTTACCTCCATTATTTTGATTTTTTATTTTTTGTATACTTAAACTGTTTCGTTCCCAAAACACATTGTTAGAATATCCTTGAATAGATTTATTCTCTTCAGCAAGTGATAACCTTTTTTCTGCAATTACTGCATAGTTTTTATCAAGTTCCACTCCAACAAAATTTCTATTTAATTTTTTTGCTACCACAGAAGTAGTTCCAGAACCCAAAAACGGATCAAATACTGTATCTCCTTCTTTACTACTAGCTAAAATCATTTTTGCAATCAACTTCTCCGGTTTTTGTGTTGGATGTTCAGTATTTTCTGCCATTGACCAAAATGGAATGGAAATATCATTCCAAAGATTTGACGGATAAGTTAAACGAAATTGACCGTTTTCTGAATCTTTCCAGTCCTTTGGTTCACCGTTTTTTCTATATGGTGCAACAACTTTCCTTTTTAGTTTAACCGCATCCGCATTATAAAAATAATCTTTAGATTTTGTTCCAAACCAGATATCTTCCGAATTCATTTTCCAGTTACTTTTTGAGCCACGTCCTTTTTCACGTTCCCAAGTAATTCTATTATGTACATAAAAATACTTATTCATAACCTGATGAATTGATGTAGAGGATTTCCAATCACCACAAACATAGATAGAAGCAGTCTCTTTTAATGTTCTGTTCAATTTACTAATCAGATTTTCAAGCCACTCTGCATATTTTTCAATTGAACTTTCTTTGAATTTAGCTGCTCCAAATGTTTTGTTCATGTTATAAGGCGGATCAATAATTAAAAGATCTATAAACTTATCCGGTAGAAATTCAATTGCTGAAAAAATATCTTGGTTAATTGTTTTATTTACGACTGATCTGGTCGATACTTTTTTTTCTAATACAATTAACTTTTTACTATAAAAATCTATCTCCTCATCGTTAATTTGCAAAGTTCTATTGCGAGGTGCCGGAACTGCTTTACTCATTTATATCCAAAATTCCTTATCTAACTTTTGTTCCAACTTTAACATTCGAAGGAACTTGTAATACGTTTAACTTCCCCGATTCATCTTCAACTGCTAAGATCATACCTTGTGATTCGACACCAAATAATTTAGCTGGTTTAAGATTTGCAACAAACACTACTTTGTTTCCAACTAATTCATCTAATTTATAGCTTTCAGCAATTCCTGCAACAATTTGTCGCTTATCATTTCCAGCACTTATCTGAAGTTTTAATAATTTATCACTTTTCTTGATCTTTTCAGCCGAAATAATTTCACCTACTTTAAGATCAATTTTGCTAAATTCATCAAATGAAATTTGGGGTGCTTGTTCTTCTTGTTCCTCAGGTTTACTCCATTTATTGATCTGTTCTTCTACTGTTTCGTCATCAATTTTAGTAAATAAAATTTCAGCTTTATTAATCTGATGACCATCTTCCAAATTGCTATTCCCGCTGCTGTTCCATAAAGTTTTTTCTGAGTTCAACAAACTGAATATCTTCTCAGAAGTAAAAGGCAAAACTGGGGAGAATACTTCCGCTAATGTGTAAATTGTCTGGAGACAGATATTTATTGTTGTAGCACATTTTTCTTTATCACTTTTTACACTGATCCAAGGCTCTGAGTCATTAAAATACTTATTTGCTGCTCGCGCTAAACTCATCATTTCAAAAACTGAATCTTTGATCTTGTATTTATTAATCAGATCACCAATTCTTTCTGGATATCCTCTTAATAGTTCCAGCATTTCACTATCTATCTTCTCAAGTTTTCCCTTTGTAGGAACTTTCCCTTCAAAATGTTTATGTGCAAATGTGAAAGTTCGATTTATGAAATTCCCAAGAATGTCTGCTAACTCTGAATTGTTTTTTGCTTGAAATTCCTTCCAGTAAAAATCAGTGTCTTTCCCTTCTGGGAGATTCGATGCTAATGTGTATCTAAGAATATCTGCAGAAAATAATTCTAAGAATTCTTCAACATCAATACCCCAACCTCTAGATTTGGAGAATTTTTTTCCTTCAAAATTAAGGAACTCATTTGCCGGTACATTTTCCGGAAGAATAAATTTTTCTTCACTATTATCATTCCAAGCCATAAGCATTGCTGGAAAAATTATGGTGTGAAACACAATATTATCTTTTCCAATAAATGCGATATACCTTGTATTAGAATCTTGCCAATAGTTTTTCCACTTTTCAGTATTTTCATTCTCCTTGAAGAGTTCTTTGGTTGCAGAAATATATCCAAGAACAGCTTCAAACCATACGTATAGAACTTTTTCGTCAGCATTTTTAAGAGGTACTTTAACACCCCAGTCTAAATCACGCGTTACTGCTCTATCTTTTAAACCATCCTTAAACCATCCCTTGCAGTATTGTAAGACATTATCTTTCCAATTAAATTTTTCATTGGAATCAATAACATATTTTTCCAATCTCTCTTGAAACTTACCAAGGGGAAAATACCAGTGCGAGGTTTCTTTTAGTTCAGGAGTTTCACCAGTAACTTTGCTCTTTGGACTAATCAACTCGCTTGGGTCATAAAGTGAACCACATTTTTCACATTCATCACTTCTGGCCTCTTCATATCTACACTTCGGACAGATACCTTCTACATAACGATCCGGAAGAAACATCCCAGCTTTTGAATCATAAAAATGAAAAGATTTCTTTTCATTTAAAATTCCTTGCTCATAATAACTCTTAAAAAATTGTTGAGCAGTTTCGTGGTGAATAGGTAAACTTGTTCTGGAATAAATATCAAAACTCATCCCAAATTTTTCGAAGGCAGCTTTGTTGTTTTCATGGTATCTATCAATAATATCCTTTGGAGAAACTTTCTCTTTTTCGGCAGTTATAGTTATAGGTACTCCGTGCTCATCAGAACCACACACATAAATAATATCAGAATCTGTTAAACGTTTGTAACGAACAAAGATATCCGCAGGCAGATAAGCTCCACTCAAATGTCCTAAATGAATTGGACCATTCGCATATGGTAATGCCGATGTTACAAGGATTTTTTCTTTATTCAAAGCTGCACCACTTTTTTTAAATCAATTAATAAATATAATAAATAATTAAGGAAAGAAGGTTGAATTATCGGGTACTATTCTTCCATGATCAGAGTATCTTTTTTAGCTCGGATAGGTC
>JBDLIN010000109.1:0-12142 GCA_039714835.1 Bacteroidota bacterium
TTTTCGGGATATCATGACACAGATCAAACTGCTTGATAGTGTATGATTCAAGTGCTGAATAATATTATGATGAACTAAAAACGTGTTTACATAAACTTAGAAGAGTTTTACTTTTCCCTATCAACGACAAAATCAACTAGAGAAATTAGAGAGTTTTTATATTCAGATTCTTCAAATATATTTAGGCAGTTTTTGGCTTTTTCGGCGTAACTTCTTGCTACTTCTGCAGAGTACTCAATTCCGCCGTTTGTTTTTACTAGTTTAATAACTTCTAAAATATTTTTCTTCTTTTTACCTTTTTTAATTAGCTTCATTATTTCAGAAGATTGTGATTTATCTCCTTGAGAAAGCGTATGAATTAATGGAAGTGTGAGTTTTTTCTCTTTTATGTCGCCGCCTAAAGGCTTTCCAATAATTTTCGATCCGGTAAAATCAAGGATGTCATCTTTTATCTGGAAAGCAATTCCAAGATATTCGCCATATTCCCTCATGGCTTTGATCTTTTCATCTGAAGATGTAGAACTTAATGCTCCTATTTCGCAGCATGTTGAAAGCAGTGAAGCAGTTTTATCTGAGATGATCTTAAAATATGTTTCTTCGTCTATGTCCAATTTTTTAGATTTATAGATCTGCAGAAGTTCCCCTTCTGACATTCTTTTAACTGTACTGGTAATGGTTTTTAGGAAATCGTAATCTTCTCCATCAACAGAGATCATTAATCCTTTCGATAAGAGAAAGTCACCCATCAATACCGATATTTTATTGCCCCAAATATTGTTCAATGACGGTAATCCTCTGCGCTTCTCTGCTTCATCTACTACATCATCATGAACCAAAGTTGCTGTGTGAAGTAATTCTACAAGTGTAGCTCCCCTAAAAGAGCGCATGTTAACTTCACCGCTGATCTTAGCTGAAAGCAGCACCAATAGTGGCCGGATTCTCTTCCCTTTTTGTCTAAGGATAAATTTAATTCCAAAATCGACCAAACGAATATCAGATTTAAGGCTTTCCTTAAATACTTGATCGAATTGTTTTAATTCACCTTCAATTGGCTGCTGAATATTTGAGAGATTTGATTTAATCAATTTCTTCTTTTTTCTGAAAAACTTTCGATACTATAATACTAATTTCATAGAGTAAAGTTAAGGGAATTGCTAGTAAAACTTGTGCAACCGGATCAGTACCGGGAGTTAAAATTGCTGCGAATACAAGGATCGTGATTATTGAGTGTTTTCTGAACTTACGCATTATTTGTGGTGTAAGTATCCCGAGTTTGGATAGCAGGAAAGAAAGCATCGGTAGTTCAAAGACGAGTGCAGCGCCGAGCATTACCGAAATAATTATTGAAAAATATTCGGCTATAGCAAAGTTGTTCTCTATTTCCGGTGTTCCAAACTGACCGGCAAATGTTAATGTTAGCGGAAGCATAATAAAATATGCAAACGCAACACCGGATAAGAAACATATGGTTGAAAATATAACAATAAGGGTTATATATTTTCGTTCAGTTTTTTTTAGGGCTGGAGCAATAAATTTCCAGACCTGTAGAAATATATTTGGAATGCTGAGAACAAATCCGCCTATTATTGCTATCTGCATAAAAAGGAATAACTGACCGAATGGACGTAAATTCTGCAGATTAATATCCGCTTTTTTTGCCGGGATTAGTAGAATATTTTCAACAAGGAAGTCAATGAATATCCACGTAACTATAGTCCCAATTAAAATACCAATAAGGGAGTAAACAACGCGCCACCTTAGTTCTTCGAGGTGCTGCAGGAAGGTCATCTCAGAGATTTCTTCTTCGCTTTCTCCAATTAATTTTTCTTCTTCAGTACTCAACTATCTCTACTTTGTTAATTCTGGATATAATGGAAAATTTTCACAAAGATTATTTACATCACTTTTAATTGAAGCTAAAGTTGAATCATCTTCAAAATTGCTGATTGACTTATCAATAAATTCAGCAATTGCAGTCATTTGATCTTCATTCATATTCCGGGTTGTAACTGCTGGTGTGCCGATTCTTATTCCGCTCGTAACAAACGGACTTTTAGTATCAAATGGTATCATATTTTTATTTACTGTGATACCAGCTTTACCAAGTGCATTTTCTGCTTTTTTCCCGCTAATATTTTTATTTGTTAGATCAACAAGCATTAAATGATTGTCGGTTCCACCTGAAATAATATTAAATCCTCTACTCATTAATTCATCAGCAAGCTTGCTTGCGTTTTTCATTACTTGTTTTGCATATTCTTCAAATGAATCGTCAAGAACTTCGCCAAAGGCAACAGCTTTAGCCATAATGATATGCATTAACGGGCCGCCTTGAATTCCCGGCATTATTGTACCATCAAAAAGCTCAGACATTAGTTTTAGTCTGTCACCTTTCATGGTTTTTATACCTAATGGATTTTCTCTATCCTTACCCATCATTATTACACCCCCTCTGGGGCCTCTTAATGTTTTATGAGTTGTAGTAGTAACAACATCACAATATGGGAGCGGATTGTTGAGTAATCCCTTTGCTATCAATCCGGCTGGATGGGACATATCGCAAAGTAGAAAAGCTCCAACTTTATCAGCAATATCTCTGAATTTACTGTAATCCCATTCTCGTGAATAAGCGCTGGCTCCGGCAATTATCAGTTTGGGCTTTTCTTTTACAGCTAAATCCTCAATTATATTGTAATCTAATTGTTGTGTTTCTTTATTGAGGGGATATCCAACTGCATTATAAATTTTACCAGAAAAGTTCACTGGTGAACCGTGAGTAAGATGACCTCCATGATCAAGACTTAATCCAAGAATTGTATCGCCAGGTTTAAGTAATGCCATATAGACACCCATATTAGCTTGAGAACCGCTATGAGGCTGTACATTGACATATTCAGCACCAAAAATCTTTCTCAATCTATCTTTAGCGATCTCCTCAGCCATATCAACATATTCGCAACCGCCATAATATCTCTTACCTGGATATCCTTCTGCATATTTGTTTGTCAGTACAGAACCTGCTGCTTCCAATACAGCTCTACTAACAAAATTTTCTGAGGCAATTAATTCTAAATTAGTTTGCTCACGTTCAATTTCAAGATTTAATACATCAAAAATCTCTTTATCATCTTTGATAGAATTTAACATAAAACTGAATTCTCACTTTATTTAACTGTAATTGATCTGTTTACCCAATCGTAACATCCACCTTCAATCTTAACTTCATCACCAGATTTAAGACTTCTGAAAAAATAATCTTCCTGTTGAGGAACAGAGCTTTCTAATGCTTTAACTCTACCTACAGCAGCAGAGGAAATTGCACCACCAACTCTAGCAGCTTTAATGTATGTTTCAGTAGCTAATTTATAAACACATTTATCCATAAAATCAAAAGTACCACAGTTTCTTGCAGCTTGTTCATAAAGCTGTCCTTCAACAAATACTGGCATATCCCATGGCTCATCACTAGCTTTTGAAGCTTTTTGTAAGTAGGAACGTGCAACTGATAACTGATCTAATTTTTGATAAATAATCGCAATATTAAAGTAGTTATCCCTATTACTAGGCTCTAATTTAATTAATGTTTTATATCCATCAATTGCATCGTCAGTTCTATCAACTTTTTGATAAAGACTTGCCAATTTCTTCCAATATGTTATTACATCAGGTGATTGTTTAACTAAAAATTCCATTGGAACAATAGCTCGTTCAAAATATTCAGCTCTTCCGCAAGTTTCGGCATACTTCCAAGCTTTTTCCAAATTATCACTATCAAGTTCCCAAGATTTCTTACGAATTTCTACAAGTTCGTCAATATTTTCAGCTAGACCATCAATTCTGGATATCCAAACATCATTTTCAGGATCTTGTTGTGATAAACCGGAATACAAATCCAGTGCTTTCATTTTGTAACCATTTTCTTCTGTCGCATTCATGATGTAGAGAAGTCCCAATCTATCTTTATAAAATGGGTCAGATTCTGGATTTTGTTCTAATGCATATAGATAAGCGCTAATCGCTGAGTCTGGTGTTGCATCGGACCATCGTTCAATTACATATGCTTTTCTTAGCACAAAATATTCGGAATTTTTTGCACCCACTTCAACTGCACGATCGTAGAGTTTCATAGCTTTCGCAGTTAATTCAGCCTTTTCTTCATCAGAGGTAGCAACACTATCATGGAGAAAATACAATATCTCTTCCATCTTTTTGAAAGGCTTATATTGTAAAAATTTACTAGGATCATTATCAATCACATTCCAACCATGCGGTTCAGAACTTGGATACTCTTTATTTTTATAATATTCATAAAAGAGACTAAATTCAGCTAGTAGATTTATACTATCTGCCTGAGCTGAATAATAGTTTGATTTTGCAATCGTGCTACTATTTGTCAAAACAAAAAGCAATAATGCACTAATTAAGATTGATTTTAATGTTTTCAATTTAAACTCCTTATTGTTATTATCTCTCTTCTCTTCGAAACCAAAGCTCGCCTAAAGTTAATGAAAAAGCGGCTTTAATAAATTCTTCTTTTACTAAATTATTTTCGTTTTTGCCTCTCATTCCTACTGCAATACTAACATCAATTAAATTAACAGTACCAAACGGAAATGTTGCCCCAGCGTGAAAAGAATACTGATCAACGTTATTTCCTTGAAAGCTGTACTGCGTTTCTTCTAAACTTAAACCACACCTTAGGCTCATCTGTTCCCATGAAGATGCGTGCATACTCGTGATTTTTGGTTTATATTGGAATCCAATGCTAAATTTAGTTAAATCCTTGAAATTTTGTTCATAAAAGTTGTTAAAAGTATACTTACTCCAAGGTTGAAAAACATAATCAAACAATATCAAAAAGTCATTATTCCATCCAAAAACAGCTCCAAATGTATATTTTGTTGGTATTACTGACATAACTTCACCTTCTCGTGGTGTCAGTTCTCCAATTGATGTTCCGGTAACTAATGAAGTATCAGTATATAGATCTGAAGCAAAATTTGCCATTCCAGAAAGTCTAAATTCTAAAGATGTCTCATCATCAAAATATTTGAAAAAATTACCAGTTATTAACGAAACGGTAGTTCCCATTCCCGAATATTTATATCTCGTTTCATAATAAATATCTGAAAATGTTGATGGACTTTCAAAATTTTGTTTGGATGCATAATTATTGGTACCAGTATAATACTCGAGCATTGCACCAAGTGAAAAATTTAACGGCAGCAACGTTGATGCACCAATGAATATCTTGGAAACAGAGCCTGATCCTTCAAAAATATTCTTATGAGGATCAATCAATGATGAATCTTCCAAACTCTCTTCAATATTATATTCCAATGAGGCAATTGGTACTAAACCGAGTGCAAATGAAATTCCTAAATCTCGTTCAACTGGAAATCCCAGTGTTAATCCTGAAAACATTGCCTTATTATAAAATGCGCTACTATTTTGACTAGTATTGTTTGAAGCAATAAATCTACCACTTATCTCAAAGCGGGTAAGTTTCAAATTCGTCCATGCAGCTGGATTATATCCATCAATGTAATCCATATCTACTACCGCGCTACCTAAATCACCAAAACCAAGTCGTCTTGCAGACTGTGAGTGAATTTGATCACCAATTCCATATCTGGAATATACAGTTCCTCCCTGTCCAAACGACATTTGACTTATCACTAAAATCAGACTTACTATTTGAATAAGTTTTATCTTCATCAACATTAATCTTTAATTGTATATATAATTTCCAAATACGGTTTCATATTTATATCTGAAGCAGTTGATCCTTTTAATGAAACTTTATTCACTGTTGTTATTTCATTTGCTAAAAATAGTTGTAAGCCCCCATTCTCTTGCTTAGAAACCCAATCCTGAACAAACCTTGTTATATCTCCTGAATAAAAATTTTCTTCTCGTTTTAATAGTGTAGGAGGCAAGCTTTCATTTATTTCGTTCTGATCAAAATCTGATAAACCAATTACACCAAGAGAATCAGAGATCTTAGTACCTATTAAGGATTCAGATTCATCATAATATAATTTCAATGTGGCTTTATTTATTATCGTGTTATCAGGTATTTTAGAAACATCGATCAAAATATTTGAACGGACTGCAATCCCGCCTTGTATAAATATATTTTCTGGATTTCCAGATGGTAAATCACCTAACACCGCGTGTACATCTGATGTTGTACTTACAATAATCGTATCAATAAACTCATCAGGAACTTGTACAATTATGGTTAATTTGCCAAGTAACTCTTCATTTGGATAAGAAATTGCGGGAAAGCCAAGAATTTTTTCACTACCTGAGGTATAATTAAAATATATACCATTATTATTCTCCGCTTGTTCTTCTGCTACTGAGTAGTTTAACCAATCTCTTACTAATTCTTTGTCAAAATCGAAAGTTATTGAAGTATCTGAATAAACTTTATTAGTACTTCTATCAATATTCTCATAGTCAAGGGATGCAAGGGAATCTTTATTAAAAGATAAGGAATTCCAACTTGAATTAATTTTATTTACGGAAAAATCGAAAGAGTTATTTTTATCTCCGTAGGTATAAACTATCCTTAAATCAATTTGGGAGCTTAAGACTTCAAGAGTTTCGTCTAAAACAGCTTGTTTTATCGAGTCAGGAAGAAAAACTAGAAACTTAAGAAGCATTGTAGATTGAACATTATCGTGCTTTCCAAAGAGTAGTATATTGGAAGAATTTAGTTTTAAACTATCAGTATATGATCTAGACTGCTGCTCAAAAGCAGCTTCAATACTGTTGATCGTCAATGTTTCTATAAAATCCTTTTCCGGTAATAATTCAATTCCAATAGAACTAGGATCTTCACTACAGCTAATTAATAGAGTTAGTGATATTGATATAATCCAGAATATTTTGATTAAACTAATCCGCAAATGGTTTTTCTCCTTTAAAATCATCAATGATAAAATCGCAAGCATTTAAAAAAATATTAGTTTTAAAGTTGGGAGTTTTATTTCTTATTTGCAATGAATTTATTTTAGCCTCATCATTTTCATAATCTATCAAAACTGTTTTTATTCCAGCGTTTATTCCACACTCAATATCAGTTGGCATATCTCCAACGAAATATGATTTTTTCAAATTAATTTGCAGTTCCTCTGCTGCTTTATGCACAAGATATGGAGAAGGTTTTCTGCATATCGTTTTTTCTGGTGGATCAAATTCAGGATGGTATGGACAGTAATAAAATGCATCTATTTCTGTATCAAAATTTTTTAGAATTTCATTGATTTTATTATTCACTGACTGAACTTGTTGATGAGTTATCAATCCTCTTGCAACTCCAGATTGATTTGAAATTACAATTATTTTGAAATTACATTCTTCTTTTAATTTATATATCCCTTCACCAACACCATCAAATAATTCAACAGCATCTGCATCCCCTAAATAACCTGGATCATTATTGAGAGTATTATCACGATCAAAAAATACAGCAGAAAATTGCATTAAACCTAAGAGGATAGTATTTTTTTATAAACATTCACATAATTCTTTGCAGAATTAAGCCACGAGAAGTTTGATTTCATTCCAGCTTTCATCAGTTTTTCCCATGCTTTTTTATCTTGGTAAACTTTCAAAGCTCTCTTTATTGCGTTGATTAAATCTTTCTCATCATATTTCTTGAAAACAAATCCATTACCTGATTTTTCACTATGATCAATAACAGTATCAGCCAATCCACCAGTTTGCCTCACAATTGGTATTGTTCCATAAACCAAGCTATACATTTGGTTAAGACCGCAAGGTTCAAACTTTGACGGCATTAAGAACATATCTGATCCAGCTTCAATTTGATGAGCAATGTCATCATCAAAGCCAATATAACAAGCAAATTTCTCTGGATATTTCATAGCTGCATCTTCAAAGAATTTATGATACTTTTTATCCCCAGTACCTAATATTACAAGTCTTAAATCCATTTTCATTAATTCTTTGAAGGACTTTTTAAGCAGATCAAATCCTTTGTTATCATCAATCCTTGAGATCATTCCAATTAATGGAATATTTTCATCGTAATCAAAACCAAACTGCTCTTCAATTTGTTCCTTATTGGCTAACTTCTTATCCAATGTTTTAATAGTGAACTTTTTATGTATTTTTTTATCTTTTTCAGGATTCCAAACCAGAGGATCAATTCCATTAACAATTCCATAGAAATCTTTTTTACGTTTACATATATCATCTTTCAATCCGGCACTTGCTTCTGGTATTTTACAAAGTTCTTTAGCATAGGTTTCACTTACTGTACTAATTGCGTCAGTAAATTTTAACCCACCATGGAGCATATTAAGTTTTCCATTTAACAAAACACCTTTTTCATCAGCTAGTTTCTCTGGTAAGCCTGTCTTTTGAAATGAAGTTTTAGGAAAAACACCCTGTGATTTTATATTGTGAACGGTCAATAATGTTTTAATACTTTTAAAAGTAACATCATCCTTAAATAAGGTTTTATGATAAACTGGGATCAAACTAGTTTGCCAATCATTACAATGGATTATGTCGGGAACCCAGCCAAGTTTATTTATCAATTCGAATACTGATTTAGAAAGAAGAATAAATCTTTCATCGTTATCTTTAAAATTTTTACCAGTAAGCTGGTCAGCATATAGACTGTGACGATCTCCAAAATAGTCTTTATTGTCAAGGAAATAAATCTGGACTCTTGCTTTGCTGCCTACTAAAAAGGAAGAGCGAAGTGAAAAGATAACTTCCTTATCACCAATATTTGTAACAAGGTCTTTTAATCTAACAACCTCATGGATTTTAAACTTTCGTTCATCAATTGCGCCATATTTTGGCAACACAATACGGACTTCATGACCAAGTTCTAGTAATTTTTGAGGTAAAGCAGATGAAACATCAGCTAAGCCTCCAGTTTTTACGAATGGAACAACTTCAGATGTTACAAATAGAATTTTCAATTTTTTAGGTATAGGCATACTAAAAAGTCCGTTTTTATAAAAATTTAGACTACAAAATTACTAAATAATTGACTCCTTAACAAAAATTTTTGCATATTAGGTTTTCTTTGCTTTTTCAACTAAGTATAGGTTTATCAAAATCATGAAAACGCTCCTTAAGAATCCTTCACAGATAGTTACTGTTAATGCAAATGGTAAAGGCTACAAGCGGGGTTTAGATATGAACTCTGTCGAAGTTGTAACTGGTCATTCAATTATTATTGAAGATGGACAAATTGAAAGTATCGTTGTAAATAATTCAATTGATCAAAAAAGTGTTGATAAAATAATTGACATTTCTGGCAAAGTTATTCTACCTGGATTGACAGAATGCCATACTCACACCGCATTTTCGGGTTCTCGATCTGAAGAGTTTAAGATGCGCTTGCAAGGATTTAGTTACGAAGATATTGCCAAGAAAGGTGGAGGAATAATAACTACTGTTGAATCGGTACGAAATTCTTCTTTTGATGAGTTGATAGAAATAATTAAACCAAGAATTGATCATTTCATTTCTCAAGGAATTACTACTCTGGAAATAAAAAGCGGTTACGGATTAAGTTTTTACGATGAAATAAAATTACTACAAGTTATTAAAGAATTGGATATGATCTACAAGATCGATATTGTTCCTACTTTTTTAGGTGCACACACATTTCCACCTGAATATAAAAATGATCACGAAAAATATATTGAACTCATTATTAATGAAATGCTTCCTTATGTTGCGGAACAAAAGTTAGCAAAATTCTGTGATGGTTTTTGTGAATCAACAGCTTTTTCAGCAAAACAAATAGAAAGAATATTTTCAGCAGCTAGTCATCATGATTTAAAACTTAAATTGCATACGGAGCAATTCAATGTTATTGGAGGACTTGATACTGCACTGGATATGAACGCTACAAGTGTTGATCATCTTGAAGTTTTAAGGGATGAACAAATTATAATGTTAAACAATGTTGACACAACTGCTGTTCTATTACCAGGAGTATCTTTTTTCTTAGATTATGGATATGCCCCTGCAAAAAAACTGATCGATAATAATGCAATTGTAGCTTTAGCAACTGACTACAATCCTGGCTCTTCTCATATTTCAAATCTACACTTAATAATGAGTCTTGCTTCATTGAAAATGGGAATGACAATTGAAGAGACAATTACGGCTGTTACACTCAATGCAGCTAACGCTCTTGATATGTCTGATACAACAGGAAGTATTGAAATCGGTAAGAATGCTGACTTTGCAGTTTTTGATGCAAAAGACTATTCTGAAATAGTATATAATATTGGAAGAAATCTTAATGTAATGACAATAAAAAATGGCGAAATAATTTATCCGAGATAGTTTTAACCTTCAAGGTTAACAATAATTAAAAAGTTATTAAATTAGGAAATACTTTAATATAGCAACGTAAATGTTTAAGTCTAACCTTGAAGGTTTAATAGATGAAAATAAGGAAAAGAAAGATGAAAAAGTTACTACTTATTACCATTTTTATTACTTCAATGTATTCAACGAATTCCTTTTCTCAAAATCCAAAAATCAAATTGGGAATTGAAGTTCTTCAAGAGAATAATTTTGATATTCTCCAAGGAAAAAGAGTTGCATTAGTTACAAATCCATCTGGAGTTGACAGCAAACTAAACTCAACAATAGACATATTGCATAAGGGAGAAGGATTTGAATTAGTTGCCCTATTCGGACCTGAACACGGAATTAGAGGAGATGTTGAAGGTGGTGATAAAATTGATAATTCAACCGATGCTGTGACGGGATTACCGGTTTACTCACTTTATGGAAAGAATAGAAAACCTAGTAAGGAAATGCTGCATAATTTAGATATAATTATTTATGATCTTCAGGATATCGGATGCCGATCATATACATTTATTGGTACTCTTGGGAACGTCATGGAAAGTGCCGCTGAATTTAATAAAAAAGTGGTCGTACTTGATAGGCCAAATCCTCTAGGTGGAAATAGAATTGAAGGAAACATAGTGGAAGAGGGATTCTATTCACTAATTAGCCAATATCCCATCCCTTATGTTTATGGTTTAACAGTTGGTGAATTAGCTAAGATGATCAATGACAATAGTATACTTAAAGATGGTGTAAAATGTGATCTTGAGGTTGTGCCAATGGATGGATGGAAAAGAGAATATATCTTTGAAGATACTGGTTTGATGTGGGTTCCGACCTCCCCACACATTCCGCACAAAAACTCTCCCTTCTTTTATGTAATGTCAGGAATAGTCGGAGAGCTAAGAGATGTAATTTCAATTGGTGTAGGTTACACACTCCCCTTTCAAACTTTTGCATATGAAGATGTAAATGGGATTAAACTTGCTGAAAGACTGAATAATTTGGGAATTGAAGGACTTCGCTTCATGCCAATATCATATACTCCCTACTACGCATTTGGTGAAGGCGAGACTATTTCGGGCGTAGAGGTTTTTATTACTGACTACAGAAATGCACCTTTAATGAAAACTCAGCTTTATGTTCTGCAAGAGCTTCATGAGATGTATCCTGATTATAATATATTTGAAGAAACTAGTTCAGGTCGTATAAGAATGTTTGATTTGTCAATGGGAACTGATAAAATCCGTATTGACTTTATGAAAAGATTCAAAGTTTCTGATGTTGATGAATATCTAGATAAAAATATTGAGAGTTTCAGAAATCTATCAAAGAAGTATTATTTGTATGAATAGATCAATCTATATCACCCTTTCGGGGTTTGTGATTATTACATTTTATAATTATAATAATTTCACTCCTTCGGAGTTGCGATTCTAATATAAAATTAAAGTATTTAAACTAATAAGTAAATTAATCTTTTTTATTGCTTTGTATTAACATAATTGTTCCTATTTTAATAACTTAACTGAGTAAGAATTTTCTAATGCATAATCTAGGTTTATATTAAAAACTTGAATAATCCCGAAGGGATGATATTTTTATAATGAAAACGTAACATAAACTAATCAACCCAGAATGGGTGAAATTATTAAAAGAGGGATATTATGGCAGACACTTACTCACAAATCTACATTCAAGTAGTCTTTGTAGTAGTTTAGAATACGCTAACAAGATATTTTAATAATCCCGAAGGGATGAAATTATTATAATA
>JBDLIN010000110.1:0-12132 GCA_039714835.1 Bacteroidota bacterium
AATGAGGATGTTCCGCTTAATGCTGCGTTAATTGGATTTGGAAATAATTCTATCTCACTAATTGCTGGAATTATTATTTTCTCAACAGTGTTTTCTTTTAGCTCGATTGATGCGATGAATCAAATTACAGAATCTGGTCCAGCAAACACTGGACTCACATTCATCTATTTGCCTTTATTATTTAGTAATTTATCCTCAAATATTACTGTTAATTTAGTTTTCGCCTCAATGTTCTTTCTGGCTCTTTCGTTTGCGGCTCTCTCTTCTTTAATATCTTTAATTGAACTAACAACAAAAACATTTATAGATTTTGGGTTTGAAAGAAAAAGAGCTGTTATTTTAGTTGGGAGTTTAGGATTTTTACTGGGGATTCCATCTGCATTGGATATCAATATATTCACAAACCAAGATTGGGTTTGGGGGGTCGGTCTGATAATTAGCGGTGCTTTTATTGCATTTTCTATTATTCGATTTGGAGTCGATAAATTCAGAAATGAACTTATTAACGGTAATTCCAGTGATATTAAAGTTGGTAGATGGTATAACAAAATTATTAAGTACCTCATACCTCTACAGGCAGTAATTCTTCTTGGATGGTGGTTGATTTCTTCAGTTTCCTGGGATAGTGAGTGGTGGAATCCATTTCATTTAGAAAATGCTGGTACGTGTATTTTTCAATGGAGTATAGTATTATTCGTTTTAATATTTTTAAATAATAGATTCAATAAATTACTACTCAGAAATAAATGAATCAACTTTGGTTAATTACAATGATAATGGTTTTATCGATAGTCTGGGGTGGCTTTCTTGTTTCATTAGTTATCGCTGTCAGAAAGGAAGGGAAAAAGAATAAAAGTGTATAGCAATAAAGAAAAAATCGAATCAATTTATAATGTTCCAAATTATTTGAAGGAGGATACACTACTTCCTATTTACTTCCTTTACGGTGAGGATGATTTTACAATAACTCAAACAATTAAAAATATAAGCAAGGTAATAGATCCCCTAATAACTGTAGATTTTGACAGAGAAAGTGTAAATATTGGAAAGGAAAGCACAATTGCTCAAGTTATTGATCTCGCATCTTCATTCCCATTTGGTGAAGGGAAGAAATTCATTATTGCTAAAGGATTTGAAAATTGTGGTGATAAAAAAGGTTTTGCTCCATATGTACAAAATCCAGCTGATTTCACCATTCTTGTAATTGCACAAAATACCAAAAAAGTGAACATTAAGAATGAACCTTACAAATCTTTATACAAAAGCGGCTATCTCTTTGAGGCAAGTGAATTAAAAGGAGTTGCCTTACAACAATGGTTAATTAAACAAGCGAAAGAAGATGGTCTAGAACTAAGCAATGAATCTGCCCAGATCCTTATCGAAATGGTTGGACAAAATAAAGCATTATTAGAAATGCAGTTGAGAAAATTTAAGGATTACTTAAATGAGGATCAAAAATTAACTCCGGATGTAATTGAATCACTTGCTTCTAAAACAAAAGAGTACACAATATTTAACCTTCAAGATGCATTAGGTAAAGGGGATAAAGCTAAATCTCTTGAAATCGGTTATAATTTATTAGATGGATCATTCGATTTGATCTTTATAATAGCTATGTTGACAAAATTTTGTACAACTCTTACTCAAATAATTGAACTCAGGAATAAAAAACTTCCTGATAAAGAAGCTGCAAGAGAAACAAATACAAGTTTCTACTATTATATTAATTGTAAAAAGGCATCATATTTATTAAATGAAAAGAGATTAATGAAAGCTTCTAAAGCTTTGCTTGAAGCAGATATTAGACTAAAAACAACATCTGTTGATGACAAAAACAACTTTACAATTCTACTTTCAGATATTTTAAATTGAATCAATTTCATGTTAAATTGCATAGCGAATTATTATTTTGTCAAAGAATAAAAAAAATGGGGTAAAATACTCCCACTATTGAAACAAATAATTAGTTGATTAGTATAAATGGCATCGGATAAAAAATTATTATCGTTAACAGATGAAGGACTCATAAAAGAGTTTCAGGATAATGATACTATTGAAGCATATGAAATTCTCGTTAAGCGATTCAAGGATCCGTTAATGAATTTTGTATACAGATTTGTAGGAGATAGAGACGTTAGTGTTGATATTGTTCAAGATACAATGATTAAGTTTTATTTGAACAAGAACTCTTATCAATCTATTGCAAAATTTTCTACTTGGATATACACAATTGCAGGAAACTTGGCAAAGAATGAGTTGAAAAGACGAAATAGAAGATCGATGCTTTCAATTTCAAATTCCGATGATGATGATATTACTTTACAAATTGAAGATAAAAAATTTATTGCTCCAGACAGAGCTGCAGATAATGTAATAAAAAGTGATATTGTACAGAAAGCATTACTTAAAGTTAAGCCAGTATATCGTGAAATGATAATCCTAAGAGATATTGAAGGGTTTTCATATGAGGAAATTGTTGAAATGACTGGAATATCAATTGGTACTGTAAAATCTAGGATTAACCGGGGGAGAACACAGTTGCAAAAATTGTTAAAAAATATTTATGAAGTTTAATTAGCTATGGAAAAGAATAATAACATTTTTAATGAAGAAGAAAAGTTTGAAAAATTAAGGAATCTTCTTAGCGAACTCCCCAAAGAAAAAGTCCCGGATAATTTTGAATATAATTTAATGACAAGGGTTCATAATAAGAATTTTGACATTAAATCTGAGAGAAAAACAAGTAAACTTTTTAGGATTTATACTCCGACGTTTGCTTTGGCAGCATCTGTAGCTCTTATTTTCTTTTTATTCTCTGAAAAAGATATTAATAATGAAGATCCTTGGAATACTCAACCAAAGTTGCGGCCTGAAATGCAAACTTCGGAAGCATTAGAATATGATGCATTGTTGGATGAGGAAACAAACGTATCCTCCAAACCCTCTGAAGAGATATTAGGGGAAGTGAAAAAGGATGAGGGTTCAGTACAAATGGAGGATCAAAGAACTCAAAACAATATTGCTGCAAAAAAAACATCAAAACCTAATTTCCCGTTTGATAAACGTGAATCTGTTGATTTAGATAAAATGCTAAGTACCAGTCAAGCTCCTTCTGTAAACAAGAATATTAAACAACCGCAATTAACTGGTGGAAATGAATCACCAAGTCCCGAATTTGGGGGATTTTTTCTACGACAAAAGAGTGTTGAGGTTAAAAAAGATAGTCTCAAAGCAGCAGATTCTTTGAAACAATTACAAGATTCTCTAAACGGTAAAAAGTAAAGAATATTACCAGAATTCCAAAAACATTATTTTGAAATTCTGACATTATTTTTCTATATTTGTTGCTCTGTAAAATTATATATTAGGAAATTATTATGAAAAAAGGCATTCACCCAGAAAATTACAGACCTGTTGTTTTTAAAGATATGTCTATGGACTATGCATTTATTGTTAGATCAACTGCACAAACTAATGAGACGATTGAATGGGAAGACGGAAATACTTATCCACTAGTAAAATTAGAAATATCTGATAGATCACACCCATTTTTTACTGGTAAACAAATGATACTCGACTCTGCTGGTAGAGTAGAAAGATTTAATAAGAAGTATGGTAAAAAATAAGAACTATCAATTTAAATTTGATATCATAAGGGCTGAAGAGTTTTATCTTCAGCCTTTTTTTATTAATATCATAACAATATCAAACTAAAAAATGATCCCCTTTTTTTATATCTTTAATGTTGATATTTTATTATATGATTAGGTAGTTATAGAATTTTAATGAATAGTGAAACCGAATATATGTCAATGAATCTCTACCAAGGCGTGAGAGGAATTGCTGTAAAAATTCTGAATCGTATTGATAGAACAGATGCCTATTTAGACAAGATGCTTGATATTGAGTTTAAGAATAATGATCTAAAAAGTGTTGATAAGTCTTTGCTTTTTGAAATAGTTCATGGTGTTATTAGGAATCTTGGTAGAATTGATTGGATTTTAACAGGTTTTTATAAGGGGCAATTCTCAAAATGTATTCCGAATGTTAAAAATGCTATGAGAGTAGCACTATATCAAATTTTATTTTTAGATAAAGTTCCTGATTATGCCGCAGTTAACGAAGCTGTTGAATTTGTAAAGAAATTACAGGGTAAAAATTCTGCTGACCTTACAAACGCTGTTTTACGAAATATTATTCGTAATAAAAATAGTATAAGATACCCTGACAGAGAAGAGGATTTGGTTAATTATCTTGCAGCATATTTTTCTCATCCAACGTGGTTAGTCAAAAGATGGATTAAAAGATATGGTGAAAATTTTACCGAGGAACTTCTTAAATCCAATAATGAAAAACCAAAAATGTATTTGAGAGTAAATGGCTTAAAAACTAATATAGAAGAATTTAAATCTTTATTAAATTCTGTTAACCTGGATTATTACAGTAGTAAGTTTATTCCGAATTTTATTCAACTAAAAAATCTATCAAATATTACTGATTGGGAATACTTTCAGAAAGGATACTTTACAATACAAGATGAAAGTACTGGTTTTTCATGTCATCTATTAGATGTAAAAGAGCATCATCGTGTTCTTGATCTTTTTGCCGCACCTGGTGGTAAAACGAGTTTATTAGCTGATCTAATGAATAATAAAGGTGAAATTGTTGCTATTGATAAATATGCAAGTCGTATAAAGATATTAAATAAAAATTTAGAAAGATTAGGAATTAAAAATGTTACTTTGGTTGAAGCAGATGCACTTGAATATAGTGAAGAAGAAAAATTTGATAGAGTATTATTAGATATGCCGTGCTCTGGTTTAGGAACACTTACTAAAAAGCCAGACATAAAATGGAAAAGAGATATTGGTGATATAAGAAAATTAGCAAGCATTCAACCAAAATTGTTGGAGAAAGGAGCATCTTTGTTGAAACCAGGGGGTGAATTAGTATTTAGTACTTGTACAATTGAACCTGAGGAGAATTTTAAAATTATTGAAAAATTCCTTGAGATAAATGATAATTTTGAGTTGATTAATGCAAAGAAATTTTTCCCAGACAATTTTGTTGATGAAAATGGATGTGTCCAAACTTTTCCTAATGTTCATGGTATGGATGGAGCTTTTGCTGCTAAACTAAGACTAAAAATAAATGAGAATTCAGGAATTTAACTGATGGTTGATGAAGCACTAAAAAAATTCGCAAATGAATTAAAAAGTATTAGAGAGAAAAAAGCAATATCTCTGAATGAAATTCACGATAAAACGAGAATTGATTTAAAATATTTAAATGAAATTGAGGAAGGGAATTTCGATGCATTGCCGGAAGTATATATGCGCGGATTTCTTAGAAAGTATGTAGAAATGATAGGTCTTGACCAGGATGAAATTTTGAGCAATTTTGAATTAGCTAAAGGAGAGAATTTAGAAGAAACTGAGCCAGCTAAATCAAAAAAAATTGAATTAGATAAAAATGAATTTAACAAAAAGTCCGATACATTTGATGATTTTGAAGACGAAAAGCCGATTAAAGAAGAGAAAAACGATAATGGTAAAAAGAAAAACTATTTTGTGATTACAATGGTATTATTTGTTTCTGCAGTGATAGTCATTTTATACTTTTCATTTAAGCAAAAAAGTCCTGAAGAGATTGTAATTGAAAAACCGATTGAAGAAATTATCAACGAGCAAAATAATCAGCCAATTGAAAAAACAATTAAAATTTCGAATAAGAAAGAAGAATCTAAATCATCAGCAGTTGTGGAAGATAGTTTAAGTTTAAGAATTCATGCTGTTGATACTTCATGGATGAGATTGATGGTCGACAACAAATTTAGAGACGAATTTATTCTTAATCCAAATCTTTCGAAATCAGTAAAAGCAAAGTCTAATTTTAGTTTATTGGTAGGAAATGCTGGTGGAATTGAATTAATTCTTAATGGGAAAAGACTCCCTCAGATTGGGAAAAAGGGAGAAATTAAGAATATTAGTGTTGACTCTAGCGGGATTCATTATATGAGGATCAAGAAAAATTAGAAATGAATAAATCCATCTCTGATAGAATAGATGAAATTAAAGAGCAATTAAGAACTCATAATTATAAATATTACGTTCTATCTGAGCCAAGCATTAGTGATTTTGAATATGATGAACTACTCACAGAACTAATTCAATTAGAAAATGAGAATCCAGAATTATTAACACTAGATTCCCCGTCTCAGCGTGTTGGATCAGACATAACTAAATCATTTCCAGAATTTAAACATAATGCACCAATGCTTAGTTTATCCAACTCATACGATGAAGCTGAACTTCTAGCATTTGATAAACGTATTAAAAGTGGTTTGAATACAACGGATGAAATTGAATATGTAAACGAATTAAAAATTGATGGAGTTTCAATTAGTATTCATTATGAAAATGGTATTTTTCAGAAAGCTGTTACAAGAGGTGATGGCAGAGTTGGAGAAGAAATAACTAACAATGTAAAAACGATCCGAAGTATCCCTTTGAGTATAAAAAGTAACCTTTCCTTTGAGGTAAGGGGAGAAGTCTTTATGCCTATTGAGGGATTTAAAAGAATGAATGAGCAAAGGGAATTAAATGGTGAAAAATTATTTGCAAATCCAAGAAATGCTACTGCTGGTTCATTAAAACTACAGGATCCAAGTATTGTTTATGAAAGACCGATTGATATCTTTTCCTACTATTATCTCTCCGAAGAGGTTGAGTTAAAATCACAGAGTGAAGGATTAAAAAAGCTTGTTGAACTAGGTTTTAAAGTTAATCCCCATTATTCGATATCCTCAAACATTCAAGAAGTTATAGCATTCTGCAGAAATTGGGATAAAAAGCGTGAAGATCTTTCTTATGAGACAGATGGGATTGTTATAAAAGTTAATTCAATTGATTCTCAAAAAAGATTAGGAACAACTGCAAAATCACCTAAATGGGCAATTGCTTATAAGTTCAATGCAAAGCAGGCAGTTACAAAATTGAATAAAATTACATGGCAGGTTGGTAGAACGGGAATTATCACACCGGTGGCTGAACTTGAACCAATACTATTAGCTGGTTCAACAATAAGTAGAGCAACACTTCATAATATTGATGAAATAAAAAGAAAAGATATTAGAGAAAATGATATTGTTGTAATTGAAAAGGGAGGAGATGTTATCCCGAAAGTCGTTAGTGTCGATCTTTCGAGCCGACCTGAAAATTCACAACAGATAAAAATTCCTGCAAAGTGTCCAGTATGTCAGTCAGCATTAATAAAAAATGAAGACGAAGTAGCGGTTTTTTGCGAGAATGGTAATTGCAGTGCTCAGATCAAAGGGAGGATTACACATTTTGCTTCAAAAGGGGCAATGGATATCGATGGATTAGGCGAGGCAATAATTGATCAATTTGTGGATCAAGGATATATTAATTCATTTGCTGATATTTACACATTATCTCGATTTGAATCTGAATTAAAAATGCTTGATGGATTTGGTGATAAAAGTATTGAAAAACTGCTTTTCTCGATAGAGGAAAGTAAAAAACAGCCGTTTCATAGAGTCCTATTTGCACTTGGAATAAGATTTGTTGGTGATGGAGTAGCAAGGAAAATTGTTGATGGTCTTAACTCAGTTGATAAAATAATGAAAGCATCAACTGAAGAATTAGAAAAACTAGATGAAATAGGCCCTAGTATTAGCAATAGTATATATAGGTATTTTCGTGATCCAATAAACCTTGAACTAATTCAAAAACTTAAAGATGCTGGATTGAACTTTAAAATTGAACATTCGTCAATAATGGAAAGCAAACTAACCGGAAATATATTCGTTTTAACTGGTACACTGGTAAAAATGACAAGAAATGAAGCAAAAGAAAAAATAATATTACTTGGTGGAAAGCCAACTTCTTCAGTAAGTAAAAATACTGATTATTTGGTCATTGGAAATAATCCTGGTTCAAAGTATGAAGATGCAAAAAGACTAAATGTGAGAACTTTAACCGAAGAAGAATTCATTAAACTTATAAATTAAGATAAGATGTTAAATAAAATAAAAGTTAATTTAGCTGAATCAATAGCATTAAAGAAATTTACTAAAACGCAAAATTTTGGAAATAATTTTAAACATTTTATATCTGATGCTAAAGATATTTTAGTCATTTTACCAGAAAAGTTTGATGATATCAATAAAGCACTTAAAGTTATTGAATTCCTAAATTCTGAGAAAAAGAATCTATATCTATTTTACAATATCGATGTTGCTAACTATCTTCCAACTGGACTAAACTTTATTTCAGTGAATTACAAAGAAAATGACATAACAAAAATAGGATTACCCTCTAAAGATCTCCTCTCTAAAATTGAAATAATATTTTTCGATTTTATCATTGATCTTAATATTGAGGATTGTATATTTTCATCAGTAATTGCAAATGCTCCAAGATCAAATTATAGAATAGGATTTTCAAAAGAAAACGCTGATAAATTTTATAATTTTCAAGTTCCAGTTGAAATAAATTCTGAAAAGTCATATAGAAATTTGTTAAATTCATTAAGAATGTTTTAAAAATGTTATAAAAATAAAACTAAAATCTTATTAACAAATAAATATAAATTATGAGCGAATCAGTAAATTTTGACATTAAAACTGAAAATGATTTAGCAATTTTCAAATTAGAAGAATCTCGTTTCGATTCACAAATTGCTGGTTTAGTTAAAGCTGAATTCACAATTTTACTCTCTGATGAAATCACCAAACTGGTTATTGATATGTCAGAAGTTGAATATTGTGATAGTTCTGGCTTGAGCTCACTTTTATTAGCATTTAGAATCTTACAATCCCAAGAAGGGCACATCAGAATTGCAGCACCCCAAAAGGGTATTCGGACTCTTATCCAAATATCACAACTCGATAGAATATTACCAATTTTTGATACAGTTGAAGAAGCTGTTAAGGATCTAGAAACAATTTAGGTATTTTTTGTGGATAAAACAGTTGATTATGTCATTATTGCAGCCTATCTAATTGGTGTCGCTATCTTTGGGGCAATAAAAGGTGGTAAGCAAACAAGTTCTCGCGATTATTTTTTAGGAGCAAAGTCAGTTCCATGGTGGGCTGTTTGTTTTTCTATTGTTGCTGCAGAAACAAGCACATTAACATTTATCTCAATTCCTGGTCTTGCATACATAACAAATTTAAATTTTCTTCAGGTTACTTTTGGTTATCTCCTTGGTAGAATTATTATTGCAATATATTTTCTTCCTGCTTATTATAAGGGAGATTTAACAACTGCGTATGGATTTCTGGAAAACAGATTCGGTTCAAAAACAAGATCGTTCTCATCAATCGTTTTCATTTTTACAAGAATGGCTGCAGATGGAGTACGATTGTTTGCAACGGCAATCCCATTAAAATTAATGCTTGATATCAGCTATCCTGTGGCCATATTTATTATTGCAATTATTGCTTTAACTTATACTTACATAGGAGGTGTTAAGGGAGTAATTTGGGTTGATGTTATTCAGATGATTATTTATTTAGGTGGAGCTGCGATTGCACTCGGATTTCTTGTTTGGGGTTTTCTACCGGAGGGTATAAATTCAATAATTTTATCAAGCCAAACCGATAATAAACTAGAATTATTTAATTGGGGCTTTAGCAGTGGATTCAGTGAGTTCTTTGCTGATCCGTATACAGTTATTGCAGGAATAATTGGAGGGGCATTTTTATCGATGGCTTCTCATGGTACTGATCAACTTATTGTTCAAAGATTGCTAACGATAAAATCATTAAAGGAAAGTCAAAAAGCTATTGTTTGGAGTGGAGTATTGGTGATTATCCAATTTGCAATATTTTTATTTGTGGGTCTTGCTCTTTACTCATACTATGGAACTTATCAACTGGATACTTTAGGTATTTCAAAATCCGATGAAATTTTCCCACTTTTTATAATAAACAATTTACCAGTAGGAATATCCGGAATTATTATTGCAGGATTATTTGCAGCAGCCTTATCAACATTAGCTGGTTCCATGAGTGCTCTTGCCTCTTCAACAATGCTCGATTTGTATAAACCATTTACGGGAATTAATGATGAGAAGAAGGAATTAAGAATTTCTAGGATATTTACATTAATGTGGGCAGTCCTTTTAATCGGTTCAGCTTTCTTCTTTCTAACATCTCCTCAAACAGTTGTTGAGTTGGCACTTAGTATTGCCTCGTTTACCTATGGAGGATTGTTAGGAACATTCATTCTTGGATTAGTGAATAAAAGAGCTGTTCAGGAGGATGCACTTGCAGGATTTACTGGAGGCATTTTTATAATGATCACCGTAATATCTCTTCAATTGGTTGCTTGGACTTGGTATACACTTATTGGTGTTGTTGCAACGGTTACAATTGGTTCATTGTTGAGTAGATTACAAAGAGATCACTAGAGCTTAAATCGAAGATATCCAATGCTTGATAAAAAGAAATTAAAAAAACTTAAACTAATTGTTTTTGATCTTGATGGGACATTACTAAATAGTAATGGAGAAATCGGGAAAGAAAGTATTCGATTAGTTAAGGAACTAAAAAAGCTAGGAGTTAGATTTACATTTGCTTCGGGTCGCCTTCATAGTGCAATTGTACACCACGCAAGAACTTTGAATTTAGAAACACCACTAATATCATTAGATGGTTCCCTGATAAAAAGTTTAGATAATGAAATTATATTTGAATCTTATATACCAACAAAATACGTCAACCGTGCGCTTAAATATGCTGACTATTATATGTTAAAAATTGCTCTGTGTCATGCAGATGCAATTTATTATACTCATAGTAACTCTGTTATCCCAGATCTAATTGAAAAATTTGGTGCAAAATATGTTGAGGTTGATTCTTATGAGCGTTATCTTGAAAATGTTTTAGAAATAGTTATTGTAGGTGAGTATAAAGGAACTGTAAAATATGTTGTTAAAAAGATGTCATTCCCCCATGCATTTGGACTGAATGTTTCATTTTATAAATCTCACAGAAAAGGGGATATATATTTTTGTGAAGCTCGAAAACACGGAGTGAGTAAAGGGAAAGGATTAACAAGATTAGCAAAGTATTTAAAGATAAGTATTCATGAAGTTGCAGTTCTTGGAGATTGGTATAATGATCTTCAACTCTTTAAAACAGACGCTCTAAAAATTGCAATGGCTAATGCAGTAAGTGAAATAAAGTCTCTATCTGATCTTGTAACAAAAAGAACAAATGATGAAGATGGTGTTGCAGAATTCCTTGAATTAGTGTTAAAAGCAAAGAAATAGAATAATGGATATAATGAAAATTAGAAATGACCATACGATTAGAATTCTGTTATTATTAATAACGGTAGGAATAATAGTATTAATGTTTCCACGTGGGGAATCGATTGAGTCGGATGTATCAGTTAATTCTATTTGGATAAAGAATGACCTTATTGCCTCAGTTACGTTCGAGATATTGAAAGATCCGATAGTAATTGAAAATGAGAAAGAAACTGCTGCTAATAAAATTTATCAAGTCTTTAATAAGAATACAGATATCCCAAAATTGGTTGAAGATACTCTCCACTCTTATAATGAAAGATTAACTGCCATCTTACAGCAGATAAAATATTCACCAGGAGCACAGCAAGATTTTAGTAATTTCCCTTTATCAAAGGAATCATTAGAAAGTTTGAAATATGTTAGAATAAAAGGAAGTAAGTCAGTTCTTAGTCTCAATAAAATATTTGACTATTATGATGCAGAACTTAAAAAGATATATAGAAGGGGAGTGCTTAGTCTATCTTATAATCAAATTGAAAAAGATACAATTTCTATGCGAGACGGTAAATTTGAAAGAAATTATTTAAAAGTGAATTTTCATGATTTTTCAACTCTTTCAAGTTATTTAGATCACAGTTTGCGAAAAACTTTTGGTAGCAACAGTTCAATAAACAGTGCAGTAAAAGAATATCTAACCAACTTCATCAAACCAAATATTATTTTTAGTAAACAAGAAACTGATAACTCGATTGCAGAAGCAATTGACAAAGTACCGACTAATCTTGGGATTGTTAATGAAAATGAACGGATTGTCGCAAAACATGATCGAATAACTTCAGAAATCAAAGC